>DATHXE010000106.1:0-2393 GCA_035459845.1 Tepidisphaeraceae bacterium
AAGCCGCCGCAGCCGACAAGCCCAAGCCGACCGACCCCAAGCCGGCCACCGTCGCCACCGCGACCAAGCCGGCGGCCACGCTGCCGAGCACCCCGGTCGTTGCCGCCTTTAAGGGCCACCCCGCCGGGCTCGTCGAACTTCCCGCCGACGGCAAGGTCGCCGTTATCGAGGTCGACAAGCTCACCCCCGGTTGGGACCAGCGTTCGGCGTCGGCGCAGGAGATGAACGTCACGATGCGCCAGAACCTGCAGGCCGCCGGCCTGGTCGCCCAGGACTGGTTCCTCTACGAGAACGTCATCGCCCGCACGGCCTTTACCCCCTCCGAGGACCGCTCCTCACGCCGGAACAACAACAACCGCCCCACCCGCCCCGACGCCGCCAATCCGAACCCGTTTATCCCCTGACCGGAGTCGCCAATCGGCCCCGGTCCCGCCCGCCCTTCGCCGAGCCGAATCGCGCGCAAGACGGCCCCTTGACAACCCCCACCGACCCGCTAAAGTCACGCACCCTCCGCGGGCCAGAATCGCCCGCGGCGTGACCGGGCGCCATTAGCTCAATTGGCAGAGCAGCTGACTCTTAATCAGCGGGTTCTAGGTTCAAGTCCTAGATGGCGCATTTGACCCTCGCCCTCACCGGCGGGGGTTTTTTGTTGGCCTGAGGCTGGTTCTTCGGGGGTTTCTGCTCGGATCTACCGCCTTAGCCAGATCGAACCCACGGGCATTGGTGTACGCGCGTGCGGTGGGCTTGGGATCGGTCTCGTTCTCGACTCCTGGGCGCTCGTGATGCGATCGTGGTTCGCGCCGCAACCCGTCTTTGCACCCGCACCCGACCGTCACATTCGAGCCTCGCTTGCGGAGCGCGTCTTACGGCGCCGCCCGGGGATAAACGCCGTGGTGGACAGAGCGCACCCGAACGTGCCGGGCAAGGCCGGCGGCAAAAGGAGTCTCCGCGCGAAGGGGCCCGCTGCCTCGTTTGACATTATCCCGTCCGGGCGTTCAGATGCGCGGGCGCGGCGGCGGGCGCGATTAGCCCTTCGCGGCGCGGCTTGGACAATCGTTTTTTTAGACTACGACTTCGAGGAGGACCGACACATGGCGCGCCCGGTTACGCTGTTCACCGGCCAGTGGGCCGATCTGCCGTTCGAGACGATCTGCCAGAAGGCCAAGGGCTTCGGCTACGACGGGATCGAGCTCGCCACGTGGGGCGACCACTTCGAGGTCGATAAGGCCCTGAAGGACAAGGGGTACGTCAAGCAGCGGTGGGACATCCTCGCCAGCCACGGCCTGAACTGCTACGCGATCAGCGCGCACCTGGTCGGGCAGGCGATCTGCGACAACATCGACGAGCGGCACAAGCTGATCTTGCCGCCGGAGGTGTGGGGCGACGGGTCGCCGGACGGCGTGAAGACGCGCGCGGCGCAGCGGATGATCGACACGGCCAAGGCGATGCGTTTGTTCATGGACGCGCGGCCGGCGGACAAGTGCCCGCCCGCGCCCGGGTTCGGGGCGGTGGTGAACGGGTTCACGGGGTCGAGCGTGTGGCACAGCATCTACGCGTTCCCGCCCACGAGCCAGGAATACTGGCAGAAGGGGTTCGACGATTTTGCGAAGCGGTTCGGGCCGATCCTGGCGGAGTTCGAGAAGCAGAACGTGAACTTCGCGCTGGAGGTGCACCCGACGGAGATCGCGTTCGACATCGCCAGCGCGCAGCGGGCGATCGACGCGGTGAAGGGGCACAAGCGGTTCGGGTTCAACTACGACCCGTCGCACCTGGGGTACCAGCACGTCGACTACGTGAAGTTCATTCGGACGTTCGGCAGCCGGATCTTCCACGCGCACATGAAGGACGTGTGGTGGGGCCACGGGGACGGGACGGTGGGCGTGTTCGGCGGGCACACGTCGTTCGCGGACGCGGCCCGGTACTGGGACTTCCGGTCGCTCGGGCATGGCGACATCTCGTTCGAGGACATCATCGTGGCGCTGAACGACGTGCGGTACGTCGGCCCCTTGAGCGTGGAATGGGAGGACAGCCGGATGGACCGCGAGCACGGCGCCGCGGAGGCGGCGGCGTTCGTGAAGGACATCGACTTCAAGCCGTCGTCGATCGCGTTCGATGCGCAGTTCGACCGGTGATGTTTTTTGCCGCAAAGGCGCGAGGGCGCGAAGAAGAGAATTGACGCGGGGCACGGAGGTCAGTCCTTCGTGCCCCCTCTCTATTTGCGTGTCGTGGCACGGGCTACCAGCCCGTGAGTCCGTGGCGAAATAATGCGCGTTGTTTGAATGACAGATGAACCACGGGCTGGTAGCCCGTGCCACGAACCATGCGAACCGACGATCTCGACTTTCATCTACCGCCGGAACTGATCGCACAGGTGCCACCCCGCGAGCGTACCG
>DATHXE010000107.1:0-17940 GCA_035459845.1 Tepidisphaeraceae bacterium
CTGGTTGATCCAGACGTTCATGTAGAGGTCGGGATGGGAATAGTCGACGCCGGTGTCGATGTCGGCGACGACGACCGTCGACGACCCGGTGGTCGTGTCCCACGCGGCGGCCGCGTTCGTCGCCGCGAGCCCCCACTCGGAGGCGTAGGACGGGTCGTTGGGCGTGGTCGTCAGGTGCACGCGCGACTCGAGCGCCTCGACGCCGGCGCGCGGCTGGCGCGGCGTCGATTGTTGTCGTTGATCTCGCTTTGGCATTTCCGAACTCCTCGGTACGGCTGAGGGGTCTGAACGCAGGCCGCGCGTGCACGACGCGCGCCGGGGAACGAGAGGCAAACCCGCACCCACACGCCCCGCGCACGCCGCGCGGGGCCTACGCCTTCAACATGGATGCGGCGCGCGGGAACTGGGACAGGCGCGCGGAAAAGTTAGACGCCGGATGGGAGAGACGTCCGTACTCAAGGACACCGGACAATGACGAAGGTCGAAACCCGAAGCTCGAATCAAATTCGAATCACGAAGCTCGAATGACGAAACGTGCGGGCGGGCTCGCGTTTGGTCGTTCGGCATTCGAACTTCGTCATTGATTCGAGCTTCGGATTTCGTCCTTCGTCCTTGCCCGAGGTTCTCCTCTGTTCAATCCGCGCCTCGTCGGTTATCTCCCTCCGCGTGTCCGACGTTGCGTCAGAAAAGCCGAAGCGCCCGGCCGCCGAGGAGCCCCGCCTCCGCACGACGGCCGAGCTCGACCGGCAGTGGACCGTCCGCGCCTGCAAGCGCCTGGTGCGCGCGTTCACGACCAACTATCACGACCTCCGCATCCTCACCCCGTTCTACGCGACGGCCGAGGCCGGTGGCATCCTCGCCTGCAACCACACCGCCAGCCTCGACCCGCTCCTGCTGCAGACGGCTTCCCCCCGCACCATCACCTGGATGATGGCGCGCGAGTACTCGCACACCTTCGGCCTGCAGTGGTTCTTCCGCGCCATCGAGCCGATCATGGTCGACCGCAGCGGGCGCGACATGGCCGCCACGCGCAGCGCGCTCCGCGCGCTGAAGGTCGGCCGGCTCATCGGCCTGTTCCCCGAAGGCAGGATCGAGACGAAGCGAGAACTGCTCGAGTTCCAGACCGGCGTGGCCCTGCTGGCGATCAAAGCGAACGTGCCGGTTTACCCCGCCTTCATCGACGGCCCCCAGCGCGGGCGAAGCATGGTCGAGGCGTTTTTCTCCCCGACCGAGCTGACGGTCGCGTTCGGCCCGCCGATCCGGTTCGATCCGGAAGCCTCGGGTCGCGAAGCCCTCGAGGACGCGACTGCGCAGATCCGCGCCGCGATCGAGGGGCTATCGCATTTGACGCGGTGATCTCGGCGGAAGACTCGGTCACTAAAGTGACCAAGCCTCATTCAGACATAAACTTTCACATCGCTGCGGTACGATTCGAATTTTTTGCAGTTTCTCACCGTGCCGCGCCGATGTTTGGGGTGTCGTCGCTTCAGTTGAGTAACCTGGCTTAAGTTTGACACCTTGGGCGGGTGGGCTAAACTGGAGAAGACCTAACGAAAAAGCTAGCGCCCCGGCGCATTTTCTCCCCTCCGGAAGACCGCGTGCGTAACTGCCGCGGTCTTCTTTATTTGTATCAACGCAGCGGGGCGCAGAGTCGCTGAAGCGACCCCGCCTGGGGTCATTCTCCGACGGTTGCTGCTTCGCGCGACTCGGTCGGGGACGCGGTGTCCTTTCGAGCGTCGCGCCGATTCGCGCGGATTGATGCGATCACGCCGACGATCAGGATCAGGAAAACCGTGCCAAGCAGGTACAGGTTGAAGTGCTCGCCCAGCCAGAGTTTGAGCCACTGGGCCGTCAGCATCTTGATCCCCACCGTCACCAACACCACCGCCAGCGCGAGCTTTAGGTAGCGGAACTTGTCCATCATCCCGGCCAGCGCGAAGTAGAGGCTCCGCAGGCCGAGGATTGCGAAAATGTTGCTGGTGAAGACGAGGAACGGCTCGCCGGTGATGGCGAAGATGGCCGGGATCGAGTCGACGGCGAAGATGACGTCGGTCGCCTCGACCATGACCAGCGCGAGGGCGAGGGGGGTGAGCAGGCGCTTGCCGGACTCGACGAGGGTGAAGCTGTGCCCTCGGTAGTGATCGGTGAACGGCAGGAAACGCCGGGCGAGCCGGTAAGTCAGCCGCTCGTTAAGCTCTTTCTCCTCGTCTTTGGAAAACGCCAGCTTGAGGCCGGCGATCAGGAGCAGGATCGCCATGCCGTAGATGACCCAGTGGTACTGCACCAGGGCGGCGCCGGCCCAGATCATCAGGCCGCGCATCACGATCGCCCCGACGATCCCCCAGAAGAGCACGCGGTGTTGGTATTGGGCGGGGATCTTGAGCTGCGCGAAGATCAGCGCGATGACGAAAATGTTGTCGACGCTGAGCGACTTTTCGATGACGTAGCCGGTGAGGTATTTGACGACGGCGGCGTGGCCGTTGAGGAGTTCGCCGTCGATCGGGTCGTTCTTCAGCCCCATGCCGAGCCAGTGGCGCTCGTAGCAGAAGTAGACGAACACGGTGAACGCCAGGCCGAGGCTGATCCAGAGGGCGCTCCAGCCCAGGGCCTCGCGCACCTTGAAGACGTGGTCCTTCCGATTGAACACGCCCAGGTCGAGCGCGAGCAACACGAGGATGAGGGCGATGAAGCCGATCCAGATCCAAATCATTACTCGTCCGTTCGTCGGTCGGCCGTAGAAAGAGGGGCTTCCCGGACACGAGAAGCACGGGAGAGTATGCAAGCGGGCGGCCACGGGCGATTAGAAGCGGCGCGGCTGTTTCGAACCGGTGCGCGCACGTCCGATAAGTCGGCGGCGCGGGGTTTTAGCAGATCGTTTTGACCGTGCCGCGAACCGGGCGCATGATGTAGCCCGACCGGTCGCGCCGCCGTGGCGCGCGCAGCGGTCGGCTCGTCGACATCGCGCGGAAGGGACTGGAAGTCGTCACATGGGCGTAAACTGGCACCACGTCAAAACTCTGGTCAGCGCGCGGCGCGCGGGCTGCAAGTTCGATCGCACCCTCACGGTCGGGCGGCTCAACCTGTTCATCTCGCCCCACGACTTGCGCGATTTGATCCAGGCGCTCGATCCCGAGCTCTACAAGCGGTACGACGAGTTCCTGGCCGAGCACCCGGTGTACGCCGAGCCGCTGTTCAAGCTGCTGGGGGCGAAGGAGGTCGAGTCGATCGACGCGAGCTCGTACGAGCACGCGACGCACGTGCACGACCTGAACCAGCCGATCCCCGATCACCTCAAGGGGAAGTACGATTTCGTCGCCGACGGGGGCACGCTCGAGCACGTGTTCAACTTCCCGCAGGCGATCAAGAACTGCATGGAGATGGTGAAGGTGGGCGGCACGCTGCAGGTGGAGGTGCCGGCGAACAACCTGGTGGGGCACGGCTTTTACCAGTTCAGCCCGGACCTGTTTTACCGCGTGTTCGCGGAGGAAAACGGGTTCAAGGTGGACCGCGTGCTGCTGTTCGAGTACTTCGACGGGAGCCAGTGGTACGAGGTGGCGGACCCGCGGAGCGTGAAATCGCGCGTGGAGCTGGTGAGCCGGCCGGTGCCGATCGTGCTGGTGGCCCGGGCGACCCGGACGGCGGACGTGCCGATCTTCGCCAAGACGCCGCAGCAGAGCGACTACGTCGCGACGTGGACCGAGGGCAGCGAGCCGAACCCGAAGGCGATGTTCGGCGACCCGCCCAAGGGCTGGCGGCAGATGCTCAAGAATGCCCTGAGCGACCGGGCGCTGCGGCGGATCCGGTACAAGAAGACGAAGCGCGGGGCGTCGGTGCGGTCGTTCGAGGCGCAGCCGGGCTTTTACAAGCCGGTGGAGATCTGAGTCCTACGCGCTCAGGGGCACTCCGGAATGGAGCCGCAAAGGCGCAAAGGTCGCAAAGAAGACGGGTTCGGTAGCACAGGCGCTTAGAGCACAAAGCACGAGAGGTCGTCGCACAGCGCGACGACCTTTCTCGTTTGGCTTAGCGCTTCGTCGGTATGGATGAGCCGAACCGGACGAAACGCGAACGCTTACCGAAACTGCCACTTATCGGTGATCGGACCGTGTCACTTGAAAATTTCTTTGTTGGCGTGGGGGCGGCACCGGGGTAGGTTAATCGGCACGCGAAACTTGTGAGTCGTCAATCACGGTTCGCCCGGCTTCGCCAGCCAATTTTGGCCCCGCCTTATCGGGCGTGGCCCCCCAGAAGGTGTCCCCATGATCCGTGGGATGCGTCGGATGTCGCGGTCGCTGCTCGCCGCGCTCGTCATCTTCAGCGCCGGGATGATCCCGGCCTCCCCGGCACGGACGCCCGCCCCCCAGACCCAGGACACCGCCGCCGGTCAGGCCCTGAGCCGCATCGAGGTTCGGCTCCGCAAGCTGCACCTGGTCCGGCCCGACCTGATTCCCTACCCGATTCATTACGATGTGTACTGCTGATCGTCCAACCGGGACGGGTTAGCAGCTCGATGAATACAGACCGCCCGCGGCTCGTATGCCGCGGGCGTCGTCGTTTATCGGACGACGTGGTAGCCGCGCTGCGAGACGCGCGAAACGGAGCTCGGCGGCCTGCTCAATTCCTGCGCGCTCCAACCTTCTAAAGTCCGCGATTCACTCTCCACTAGGCAGCGGTACCCCCGCTTCCGCATCGAAAACCGATCGGCACTGACTTTGTGTTAGTCGCGACGGTGAGGGTCTCGGGCAAACCGTTCATTCTCTGGGTCGGGCTCGTGTCGGTCGCCTTGGCGTCGGCCGGGTGCTCGCCCGCCGTTGCGGTTGATGCGAATTGGCTGAGCGACCGGGGCGGGGTGATCGGCGCGGACGCGTCGGCCGCGGCGCGCGTGACCCACTTGGCCGAATCGCTGATCGCGCGCGCCGGGCGGTCGGGGGTGACGGTCGCGGTGCTGGGGACTCGCGAGCCGGGCGCGTTCGCCTGGCCGGGCGGGCGGGTGTTCGTCAGCCGGGGCCTGGTCGAGTGCATGACCGACGCGGAGCTGCAGGCGGCGCTCGCCCACGAGCTGGGACATTTGGCCGCGCACCCCGGGGCGCGCCCGCCGGCCGCCGTGGTGGGGCAGGCCGACCCGGACGAGTGCGACGCGGACCGGGCCGGGCTCGCGTTGCTCGTGGCGATCGGCCAGGATCCGGGCGCGATGCGGTCGATGCTGTCCAAGCTCAGTGTGCACCCGGCCGTGCCGGAGGCGGCGCGGCGCGCGGTCGCGCTGCGAATCGCGCAACTTTCGAATTCGAACTGACCATGCCCACACCCGCCGCACCGCCGTCCCGCGCGTTCGCCGCCGTCCGCGCCCGCCGGGGCCCAAGCCCGATTTCCGTCGACCTGGCCGACGAGCTGCTGGCGGGGATCGCCGCGTACGCGGACCCGGCGACGTTCATCCACGTGCTGCCGCGCGCGCGGATCGTGGCGCAGATCGAATCGATCAACGCGCGCCGCGCGGCGGGGGAGGCGCTGCCGCTCTACGGGCTGTCGTTCGCGATCAAGGACAACATTGATCTGGCGGGCGCGCCGACCACGGCCGCGTGCCCGGCGACGGCGTACGTGCCAGAGCGATCGGCGCCGGCGGTCGAGCGGCTGATGCGGGCGGGCGCGATCGCGGTCGGCAAGGCGAACCTGGATCAGTTCGCGACGGGGCTGGTGGGCGTGCGCTCGCCTTACGGCACGCCGCGGAACCCGTTCGACGGGGCGTACGTGCCGGGCGGGTCGTCGTCGGGGTCGGCGGTCGCGGTCGCGGCGGGGCTGGTCAGCTTCGCGCTGGGCACCGACACGGCCGGCTCGGGACGCGTGCCGGCGGCGTTCAACAACCTGGTCGGGCTCAAGGCGACGCGCGGGCTGATCCCCACCGCCGGCGTGGTGCCGGCGTGCCGGTCGCTCGACTGCGTGTCCGTGTTCGCGCTGACGTGCGACGACGCGGCCGAGGTACTGGCGGCGTGCGCCGGGCCGGACGACGCCGACCCGTACGCGCGCCGCGGCGAGGGGCTGGGCGTCGGACAGCTCGACCCGCGGTCGTTCAAGTTCGGCGTGCCGCGCGACGAGCAGCTCGAGTTCTTCGGGGATGCGGAAATGGCGGGCCTGTACGCGCGGTCGATCGAGGCGCTGCGCGCGGTCGGTGGGGAGCCGGTCACGTTCGACCTCGCGCCGTTCCTGCAGGCGGCGCGGCTGCTGTACGAGGGGCCGTGGGTGACCGAGCGGTACCTCGCCTGCCGGGAGGTATTGGAGAACCGGCCCGAGGCGATGATGGACGTGACGCGGACGATCATCGGGCGGGGCGGCGGGCTGAGCGCGGCCGACGCGTTCGCGGGGATGTACGAGCTGCGGCGGCTGTGGGCCGTGACGATGAAGACGTGGGCGGACGCCGATTGCCTCCTGCTGCCGACGACGGGGACGATCTTCACCACCGCGCAGGTGGCGGCCGAGCCGATCGCGCTCAACTCGAAGCTGGGGTATTACACGAACTTTATGAACCTGCTGGACCTGTGCGGGCTGGCGCTACCGGCGGGGTTCCGCGCGAGTGGCTTGCCGGGCGGGGTGACGCTGGTCGCGCCGGCGGGGTTGGACGGCGCGCTGCTGGCGATCGGGCGGCGGTTCCAGGAGACGACGGGGCTGCCGCTGGGGGCAACGGGGCACCCGCTGCCCGAGGCGCCGCGCCCGGCGCCCGCGAAGGTGGACGAGGTGCTGCTCGCGGTGGTCGGCGCACATTTGAGCGGGATGCCGCTGAACCATCAACTGACCAGTCGCGGCGCGCGGCTCGTGCGCGCGTGCCGGACGGCCAAGGCGTACCGGCTCTACGTGCTGCCGAACACCACGCCGGCCAAGCCCGGGATGGTGCGCGGTGCCGCGGGCGGGGCGGCGATCGAGGTCGAGGTGTGGGCGCTGAGTTCGGCGGCGTTCGGGGCGTTCGTCGCGGAGATTCCGCCCGGGCCGCTGTGTATTGGGACGGTGGAACTGGAGGACGGGCAGACGGTGAAGGGATTCCTGTGCGAGCCGCACGCGGTCGAGGGGGCTGGGGAGATCACGACGCTGGGCGGGTGGCGGGCGTACGTGGGGGGGGTGAAGTAACCGTCGAAGCGGACGGGCGCGATGGTCCGGGTGCCATGCCCTCGCGAGCCGCCAACGGAGCTGTTCGTGGAATCGGCGCTGACGGCTCGCGTGGGCATGCCCCAGCGGCATCCGACTTCGAAACGAGAACCGGTCGGGATTCGATTCTGAAGCGAGCGCAGTTGGGGCATGCCCACTCACCGCGATCGCGCCGTCTCGCGAGCAAACTCGATCGGCGCGGTGCGAGGGCATGGCACCCGGAATCCAGGACGATCCCGCTCGGCGTGGGTCGGTTAGACCGACAGCCCCTTCAGATACTCCGCGAGCCGCTGCTTGGCGGCCGACGCTTCGGCGCGCAGGCGTTCGAGCTCGCGCTGGACGGCGTCGATCTTCGCTTCCTGTTCCTGGAGCTTCTTGAGCAGGTCTTTGTAGTACCCGCTCTCGCGATCGATGACCTTCATGTTCTCGCGGATGCGCTGCTGGTCGCCGGGGACGCGCGAGAGCTCGGACTGCTTGTCGTTCACCTGCCGGTCGAGGTCGGCGGCGGCGCGCTTCAGGTCGGCCGCCTTGGCGATCGCGTCGCGCACCTCTTTGGGCAGCTCGCCGTTCTTCACGTACAGGTCGTACTGGTCGGCCTCGATGTTGAACAGCGCGATCGCGTTGTCGTGCGTCTGTTCCTCGCGGACCTCGAACGTCTTGTGCTCGCCGGCCTTGACCGGGACCTTGAACCGGTAGTGCTCGGCGGTCTTTTCGTCGGCCTTGGGGGCGACGGTCGAGTCGGGCCCGCCCGCGTTGATCGCGTGCTCGATCAGCAGCGTCTTGCCGGCCTTGGCCTTGTTCTCGATGACGTAGGCCTGGGTGTAGGCGGTGCGGAGGGTGAGCTCGAGGACGCCGCGGGCGATCTTGGCGGTGCGGATGACCGTGGTGGTCGGGCGCGATTCGGGGACGACGTTGACCTCGAGGTCGATGCCGTAGGAGAGCAGGCGCTCCTGGCGCGGCGGGAGGTTTTCCAGGCGCGCGTCGCCGGCGTAGCGCGAGTCGACCAGGACGGTGACCGGGCCGCCGGGCAGGTGTTTGTCGTTGGCGGTCGTGTTCTTGACGCGGGCGCCGGTCAGCGGGTGCTTGGCGAGCACGCCGATGTTGTAGATCGACAGGCGCTCGACCTCGAGGTCGTCGGTGACGATCGGGATCATGGCGCTGCGCTGGCGGGCGAGCGAGACGTTGGGGACGGTGTACTGGAACAGTTCGCCGAGCTGGGCGGCGGACGCGGCGGACGTGACCGAGGCGACGGGGTCGATCGGCTTGTCCTCGGGCTGCGCGTTGGCCGGGGGCGGCGTGGCATCGGGCCGGGCGCCGCCGCCGCCACCGAACAGGCCGCCACCACCGCCGGAACTGCCGCCCCCCCCGCCCCCGGCGCCTCCGCGGCCGCCCCTGCTGAGTGACATGTCTGGCGCGCTGTCGAAGTTCGGGACTTTGTCGTTCAGGTCCTGCACGTCATAGCCGCGGGCCAGCCCGTCCTTGCCGCCGCTCACGCCCGGGCCGTACGTCTGCGGCGTCAGGCTGGCGAAGAGCTCGGGCCGGACGACCGGGCGCGGGATGTAGAGGGGGCGGTACAGGTCCTGGATGAACGAGATCGGCCGGCCGCTGACCAGCGAGAGCTCGACGTTCGTCCAGTCGTTGTCGGTCTGGTTCTCGATGATCGCCCAGCCCTGCAAGCGCGGCTTGGTCTTCGCATCGGTCGAGAGGACGAGCCGGTAGCTCGTCTTCCAGACGGGCGACTCGACGACGTACCCGACGCGCACGTGGCGCTCGCCCTTGCCGGCGAAGTTGATCGTGACGGGCTTCTTCTCCTGGTCGCGCGCCTGGGCGAGCGCCTCGAGCGCGCGTTTGAGCTCGTTCTGCAACTGCGGGTCCTGGATGGCGATGTCGGTCACCTCGGCCAGCGCGACGGACTTGATATTCGCGCCGCTGCCGGTGAGGAGGTTCACCTTAAAGACTTCCTCCATCACGCCCTCGCCCGCGCGGTGCACCACGGTCTTCTTCTCCACGCCCAGCACGGTGCCGGCGATCTTGCGAACCTCGCCCAGCGAGAGTTCGACCTTCGCCCCGCGCAACTGCGTGAGCAGGTCGGCGAGCGGCGGGTTGCGCGTGATGTCGACCTGGAAGCTGCGGAGGGTTTTCTCGACCGGGTCCTGGGACGGGTAGGTGATCGTCGAGACCTTCCCGCCGTCCATGTCCTGGAGGACGAGGGATTTGAGAATGTCGTTGATCTGGGCGGTCTTGAAGCGCAGCTCGGTTGCGGCGTCGCCCTTGACGGTGCCGAAGTGCTCGAAGTAACCGACGCCGGAGGAGAAGAGGACGACGGCGCGGACGGGGACGTCGGCGTTCTCACCCCCGGCGGGCTTGGCGGCGGGGGGCTTCCCGGAATTCGTGGCGCCGGTCTCCGGATCGGGATCGGCGGCCATGATGGGGGTGGCGATGCCGGTCGTAACGGTTAACAGGAGCGCGGCGACCTTACGCCCGAACCGCCGGCGGCGAAAATTTTTTCGCCCGGCAATGCGCCCGCCCGTCGTGGTGATTGGTCCCGACATGTGAGCCTCCCGAGAAGTGTCCCCGTTGTCCGCACATCCCCGACGCGCGCGCGTGGAGAGCGTATCCCTACCCGGGCAGACACGCGCGGGCGCGAAAAGGATTGTGCGGCGTCGCGAGACGGATCACAACGCGCCCCCGTCCGTGTGTTTTCATCTTGCCGTGATACAACGACCGATAACTCCACGGTCCGATCGCCGGCGAGTGCGCGTCCGGCGTCCACGTCATCCCGGCCCTGTTACGGCCCAGCTCGGTGCTGTGGCCCCGCATTTCTCAGGGCTTGTAGCGCATTTTCGGACCTGCTACCATGCCCCGTTTCCCAACCATCCAACTCGCTCCATCTGAATTACAGGACGAGCCCTCGATGAAGCTAGTCGTCACGATCCCTGCGCTCAACGAAGAGAAGACCATCTACCAAGTGGTCAAGGGCGTCCCGCGCAACATCCCGGGCATCACCGAGGTGGAGGTGCTGGTGCTCAACGACGGGTCGACGGACGCGACCGCCGAGGAGGCGCGGCGGGCCGGGGCGATCGTCGTCAACCTCCCCGGCAAACAGGGGCTGGGGCACGTGTTCAAGACGGGGCTCGAGCGGGCGATGCGCCGCGGGGCCGACGTAATCTGCAACATCGACGGCGACGGGCAGTTCAACCCCGGCGACATCCCGACGCTGATCAAGCCGATCCTGGAAGACAAGACCGACTTCGTCACCTGCACGCGGTTCGCCGACCCGGCCCTGAAGCCGAAGATGCCGGTCGTCAAGTACTGGGGCAACCAGACCGTGACGCGGATGATCAACTACATCTGCGGCGGGAAGAAGTTCACGGACGTGTCGTGCGGGTTCCGCGCGTTCAACCGCGAGGCGGCGTACCGCCTGACGTTGTTCGGCAAGTACACGTACACGCAGGAGACGTTCATCGACCTGGTGTCGAAGGGCGTGCGGATGGCGGAGGTGCCGCTGAAGGTGCGCGGGGTCCGCGAGTTCGGCAAGAGCCGGGTCGCGTCGAGCATCCTCAAGTACGCGACGAACTCGTTCCCGATCATGCTCCGCGCGATGCGCGACATCCAGCCGCTGAAGTTCTTCGGCGGGATCGCGCTGATGCTGGCGATCATGGGCCTGCTGGTGGGCGGGTTCGTGGCCGGGTGGTACATCTACAACACCGAGACCAACCCGGTCCTGGACAAGTCGGGCAACTTCATCATCGTCAACGGCAGCCGGCTGTTGGAGACGATCCACAAGACCACGCCGTTCACGAGCTTCATCCCGATCGCGGGGGTGCTGGTGACGCTGTCGTTCCTGATGGGCGCGCTGGCGCTGCTGGCGGACATGATGGGCCGGCACCGCAAGATCAGCGAGGAGATGCTGTACCTGGCCCGGCGGCGGGTGTACTCGAGCAAGCGGACGGTGCGCGTGAGCCTGCCGCCGGTGCACGACGAGGCGACCGCGATGGCGGCCCTGAGCCTGCACGACTCGTGGACGACGCTCCCGGTGATCCGGGAGATTCCGCACGGGGCGGACGACGAGAACGTGGACCGCCCGGCCGCGACGCCGGTGCAGCGGGTGGTCGCCGAGCTCGAGGCGCAGGCGACGAAGCTGTCGCCGCGCGGGACGAACGGGGCCCCGAAGCGGATCATCGCCGACGAGGCGGAAGTGGCGTGAGCGGTCGAGGTTGAATCTGAAATGAAGCGACGCCCGGACGAGCTCGTCCGGGCGTCTTCGTGTTTGGGTCCGATCCGCGCCGGCCGCACGTCGCGACGGGCGGCGTCTAAGCCCGGCGCCGGCGACGGAGCGCGAGCAGTCCTGCGGCCGCGCTCAACCCGAGGGTGCCCGGCTCGGGTGCCTGGATCGCGTCGACGTAACTGTCGGCGATGACCAGGCGGTCGATGAAGTAGTCGTCGCCGACCTCGATGCGGGCGGTGCGGATGTTGAAGGTGGAGAACGTCGCGGCGCCGGTGTTGGCCGCCGAAGTCCCCGAAATCGTCGGCGCCCCCGGCTCGGTGAGCGTCGTCGGGTTGACGAACAGGCTCACCTGGTTGAAGCCCGAGCTCCCCGTGGTCTTGGTGAACTTGGCGACGACGAAGAAATCCGTATTGGGGTCGAAGGCGACGGCGCTGTTATTGGTCGTCCCCCCGTTGGGGACGCGCGCGAAGAACACGGACGGGGTGCTGCTCCCGTTCTGGGTGCCGACCGACGCCTTGGGCTCGGCCCCGAGCGCGTCGGACAGGCCCATCTGGATGAAATCCTCGTCGGTCAGCGGGTTGGTCGTCCGGTACAGGAAGCTCACGTAAACCGGGCCGGACGAGATGCCGTCAAACGTCCGCCCGAGCAGGCCGTTGTCGGCCACGTCCTTGAAGCGCAGGGCCGTCGACCCGCCGTCGCTCACGGTGACCGCGCCGGCGCTGTAACTCATCGGCTGGGTGGCGACCAGCGAATGCGCGCGGTTGGTGTCCGACGCGTTCCACGCCGCCGCCCAACCGGTCCCGCCGCTGAGGCCGACGCCCGCGCCCGACTCGAACTGCGCGCCGGGGGTGTACGACTGGAAATCGTCGTACGCGATCACCGCGCCCCACGCGGGCTGTGCGACCGACAAGATTCCCGCCAGTGCCAGCGTTCGTTTCCGCATCTGTGCAACCCTCCGACGAAGCGTTCTCACCGTCCACCGGCTATCGTAACGCACGGATTCCAGTATTCACGCAAAAAAGTCGGCGTGTTCCCGGCGTGGGTGTCGTGCCCGGGAGGGCGGGCGGGCCCTACCGTCCGTGCGACCGGTAAGGACCGACCCGGGCGGAACGCCCCGCTGCTGTTCGATCGCCCCGGCGGTGCGAATCCGACCCCGTGGGAGTCGCCGCGGGTGTGTGGCCGTTGTCCGGGGACCGACTTTGCGATATCCCACCCCCGTGCCGCGCATCCTCTTCGTCACCACCACGTACCCCCTGGCCCCCGGCGACGCGATCCCGGCGTTCGTCGCCGACTGCGCGCGGGCACTGGTCCGCCACCACGGTTGTGACGTGAAGGTGATCGCGCCCGGGCACCCGACGGCGCCGGCGCGTGAGACGGTCAACGGCGTCGAGATCGAGCGCTTCGACTACGCCCCTGACCCGGCCAAGCAGTGCGTCGCGTACGGCGGCGGCATCCCGGACAACCTGCGCAACTTCCCGCGAGCCAAGTACCAGTTGCCCGGGTTTTTCGCGGCGATGGCGGCGGCCGTCTGGCGGAACGTGCCGCACGTGGACCTGGTGCACGCGCACTGGGTCGAGCCGGCGTTTTTGGCGATGCTGGCGACGGGCCGGCGTCGACCGCTTGTCATTTCGGTCCACTCGCTCAAGCCCAAGCGCAGCCGGTTGCACGCGTGGACGCTGCGGCGCGCCGACCGCGTGCTGTTTAACAGCAATTACACGCTCGGCCAGGCCCGCGAGAAGCGGTACGCCTGCAACGCCCAAGTCGTCTACCAGGGCTACGACGACGCGCTTTTCGGCCCCCAGCCGCGCACCGGCGCCGCGCGCCGCGCGCTGGGCATCCCGGACGAGGCGCCGCTGGTCGTCGCGCTGGGCCGGATGATCGAAGTGAAGGGCCTGCACGTGCTGGCCGAGGCGGCGAATTCGATCCTGCGCACCCGGCCGACCGCCCACCTGGTGATCGCCGGCGACGGCCCGGAGCGGCCGCGCGTGCAGGCCATCGTCGACGCCAGCCCGTTCCAATCCCGCATCCACCTGCCGGGCGCGCTCCCCCGGGCGCAGGTTGCCCGCCTGCACGCCGACGCGGATCTGTTCGTGAACCCCGGCGTGGTCGACGGCCGCGGCCGGGCGGAGGGCCTGGGCATCACCACGCTGGAGGCGATGGCGAGCGGCCTGCCGGTCGTCGGGAGCCGGGTGGGCGGGATCACGGAGACCATTTTCGACGGCGAGACGGGTGTGCTCGTGCCGCCCGGCGACGTCAGGGCGCTCGCGACCGCCGTCGGCCAGCTGCTGGATGACCCGGCGATGCGCCGGCGCATGTCCGCGGCGGCCCGGCGAATCGCCCGCGAGCGGTTCACCTGGCCGGCACTGGCGGGGCAGGTGGCGGGGGTGTACCGGGAAGTGCTCGGAATGAACCGCTAATCTCCGCTATAATGCGGACATGCCCAGCCCGTTCCCCGGCATGGACCCGTACCTCGAGCGCCACTGGCGCGACGTCCACTCCGACCTGGTCGCCGTCACGCGCCGGACCCTGAACGAGCACCTGCCGGCCGACCTGGTGGCTCGAATGGAGGAGCGCGTCGTGATCGACGACACGTCGACCGACCGGCAGCGCGCAATCTTTCCGGACGTCCGCGTGTACGAGGACCCGAACGTCCCGACCGCCACCGCACCATCTCCGGTCGGCGAGTCGGCCGTCGCCCGGCCGATCGTCCTCGAACTCGAAGTCGACGAGCACACCGAGACGTTCATCCAGATCGTCGAGGCCGACGGCGGGCGGCTCGTGACGGTCGTCGAGTACTTGAGCCCGACGAACAAGCTGCCCGGCCGCGACCGTGACGATTACAAGCGCAAGCGCGACGAGCTTTGGCGGGGCGGCGTCAACGTGGTGGAAATCGATCTGCTCCGCGTCGGCGCGTGGCGCGACCTGCTCCGCCCGCTCATAGCGCCGGGCCACGCCGAGTCGGAATACCGGGTCGTCGGTTGGCGCGTCCACCCGCGCCGGCGAGTCGAGCTCTACCCGATCGGCATCCGGCACCGGCTCCCCCGGATCCCGGTGCCCCTGCGCGAGGGCGACCCCGACGCCGTTCTCGATCTTCGGGCGGCGGTGGACGAGGTGTACCGAGGCGGACGGTACGACCGCACCGATTACGGGCGCCCTTGTGAGCCCCCGCTCGGGGCAGACCTATCGGATTGGGCGAGCGGGTTACTGAAATCGCGCGGCACCTGATCGGACCTTTGGAAGCGCGGTTCGCTCCGGTACCCGTTTCGAGTCACCGAGCACGTCAGCACCGTGTTGCATCGCAGCGATCTCGATGATCCCCTGCGCCTACTTTTCATTCCTTCCCCGTGGTATTTTGCCCAATCCCCTGTAGGTTTGCCCGCAGGGGGGCGCGCCCGATTTGTAACGCATCGCACCGGGGCTCCGTCTCTCGTTTTCGCGGGCGCGTCGGCGGTGCCGATCACTGCCTCCGCACGCCCGGTTCAGTTCAAGGATGACCGATCCCATGTCCACCCCGCAGACCCCCCCCGCCCCGTCGCCCGGACAGGCCGTCGCCGACGGGCAGCGGTTCGACAAGGATTACGCGTACGGCGCCTACACGCCCGAGTACTACAACGGCCTGCTGCATCACCAGAAGTCGCGCAGCCACCTCTGGCGGCTCAAGTACCTCGAGAAGACGATCGCCCCCAAGCCCGGCGACCGCATCGTCGACCTCGGCTGCGGCGCGGGCCTGGCCGATTACTACATGCTCCAGAAGGGCGCGAGCGTGCACGGGGTGGACCTGGCGGAGGAGGGCATCAACGCCGCCCGCAAGATCAACGCCGAGTTCGGCGACCGCGGCACCTTCAAGGTCGGCGACGCGTCGAACAACCCGGACCTCGCCGACGCGAGTTTTGACAAGGCCGTGTGCGTCGACGTGATCGAGCACTGCGGGGCGGACGTGATGCTCGACATCTTCAAGGAGGCCAATCGCCTCCTGAAGCCCGGCGGGCCGTTCTTCGTCTACACGCCCAACCCGCGGCACTGGATCGAGCGCCTCAAGGACTGGAACTTCATCCTCAAGCAGGACCCGACGCACACGGGTTTGCGCCCGGCCGCCCCGATCAAGGCCGCGCTCGGGCAGGCCGGGTTCGAGGTGGTGAAGGACTACCGCCCGCCGTCGATGATCCCGGTCTTCAACTGGTTCGAGAAGGCGTGGAGCTTCGTCCCCTGGGCCGGCACGCTGGGCGTGTACCGGGTGGCGATGTTGGCTCGGAAGAAGTGAACCACGAAGTGCACGAAGGACACGAAGAAGACAGGTTGAACCGCAGATGAACGCGGATGAACGCAGATAGGATTGCCTCCGGCTGTAGATCGCGTCATTGGAAAATGGATGTACGTGCCTCGTCTGCCGTGACTGCTCGCATCGCGGCCCAACCTGCCTTGATCTGCGTTCATCCGCGTTCATCTGCGGTTCCATTTCCCCTTCGTGTTTTTCGTGGTTGAGTTTCCCGCATGAAGCGCTTCGCCCGACCGCTCGCCCTGCTCCTCGTCCTCGCCGGGTTGGCGTGGTACGTGTGGCGCGCGCGGGGCGAGCTTCGGGCGATCCTGGCCCAGATCGATCCGGGGGTGTTCTGGCCGCTGCTGCCGCTGATGGTGGCGGTGCCGCTCGCGTCGCTCTGGATCAACGCACAGATCTCGCGGGACCTCGTCGCCGAGTTCGGGGTGCGCCTCGGGCACTTCGAGTCTTATGCGCTATCGACCGTCAACGCGCTGGGCAACTACATGCCGCTGCCGCAGGCCGGCGCGATGGCCCGCGGGATCTACCTCAAGCGCGTCCACGACCTCGCCTACACGACCTACGCGGCCACCGTCGTCGTCACGTACGTCTCGTCGCTCGCGTTGACGGGCCTGGCGGGGCTCGCCGGGCTCTTGGCGCTTCACCTGACCGGCCACCCCGCCCCGTGGCAGCTCTGGCTCGCGTTCGCCGGGCTCTCAGCCAGTTTGCTGATGTTCACGCCGCTGGGCCGGCAAATCCCGCTCCCGAAGAAGCTCGACCGGTTCTCCGAAGGGCTCGCCACGCTCCGCGCCCATCACGTTCTCGCCAAGATCGTCGTCTTGCAATTGGCGCTGATCGCCATCACGGCCACGGGCCTGTTCCTCTCCGCCCGCGCGCTGCCCGGCGGCGCGAGCGTGACGTGGGCCGCCGCCCTCATGCTCGGGCTGATCTCGATGGTCGCCGCGGTCGTCAACGTGCTGGGCGTCGAGCAGATCGCGGCGATGGCGTGCGCGGCGACGCTGGGCATCAGCCCGGCGCTCGGGCTGGCGGCGTCGGCGCTGTTCCGGCTGGTCGCGATCGCGGTGGTGTTCACCATGGGGCCGGTCATTGCGCATTGGTTGTCCAAGCGCGCGAGCTCGAAGGACACTGACCCAGTGGGGCAGACATTCTTGTCTGCCCAGACTCAACCTTCACAACCGACGGATACAAACCCGGTTGTCCCCCCGAGCAGCGCTACCGTCCATCCATGACCAGGTGCACCTTCGGTGCGACCGCTACGTACGTCCTCGTCGTTCGAACGCTTGCCTCGTGAAGTAATGAGTACCCTGCCGTACAGCGCCGCCGAGTTGCCCGTCACGCTCGCCCCCGAGTTGCCGCCGCGCGTCGGGCGCGGGTGGCTCGCGTTCTGGGCGTTGTTCGTCACCGCCGCGTACGCGCTGCTCTGGACGAGCGACTGGTATCCGCTGAGCGACAGTTCGCTGTACCTGTCGGTCGCCCGGTCGATCGCCAACGGCCGGGGCATCACGATGATGGGCGAGTCCGTGCTGCTCACCCCGCCGCTGGCGCCGTACGTGATCGCGCTCGTGATCAAGCTCGGCGGGGGCATCGGCGCGATCCAGGCGATCATGATCGGCCTGATGCTCGCCGGCCACGCGTTCTGCTTCTGCGCGCTGCGGCGGATCTTCGGCGAGCGCTTGGCGCTGGGCGCGACCGTCGCCGCGGCCTGCTCGTATTGGGTCTACGCCAACGCGTTCACCGTCATGTCCGAGCCGCCCGCGGTCGCGGCGATGTGGGCGGGCGTGTGGGTGCTGTCGACGACCCGCGCGGGCGACCCCGGCGGGCGGCGGTGGGCGAAGGTGCTCGGCGCGGGCACCCTGTTCCTGGCGGCGGCGGCGTCGCGCGACGCGGTGATTGCGCTCCTTCCCGGTTTCCTCCTGTTGATCCCCGGCACGACCGGCCTGGTCCGCCCGGCGATCGTGGCCGGGATCGCGATCCTGACGCTCGGGTTGGCTGTGGCCGGCGTACTCGTCCCGTACTCGATCGCCGGGCGTCAAACCGATCGCACGCTCGGCATCGTCCTGCTGTGCCTGATACCGGTCGCCCTCGGACTCGTGGGTCTGCTGGCGTACGTCCTGTGGACCCGACGACGCGCGATCGCCCGGTCTATCGGCCGACTGAACCTCGGGGTCGTTCGTCGCGAGGCGGTCGGGCAGCTCGTGCTGGTCGCCGCGCTCATGGCGTGCTGGGTCGGCCTGTATCGCTACCCGCCGTCGTTCCTGGCCCGCACCATCGTCACCCGCCAACTCACGACGACCGCGCCCGCCGGCAC
>DATHXE010000108.1:0-1853 GCA_035459845.1 Tepidisphaeraceae bacterium
ATTGTCACGACGTTGTTTGCGTCCGGAACCAACGTCAACAACTGCCGGCCTTCGAGCGCTTCAATCAGCCTGTACATGGTGTGCCCGTTCTCAAAACGTATCCGCCCCCGATTTCCCTTGATGACAGAACGCGACACTGTATCGGGAACGGCCCACACTACAACAAAAAACTGCATTCCTGACCGTTTCAGGGCCGGTGGCTCGTGGGTTTGGAGAAAGGATTCGGTCTGGGGTACACCAGATTGGGATGGCCGTCAGTAAGTTTCTGATAAGTAGGGGGTTGCGCTCGGCCGGCTCCCTCCATGCCCTCCAGCCGGCTCAGCGGCTAGCAGGAGACGGGGGTACACTGGCGCATCGGGTTAGCATTGCGCGCGGACCCTCTAAAAGCCCCGACGTTTCGTTTGCAATTACATCAGGATATAGAGCGACAGTAGTCTTTAAAGTGAACTCGCCTGGTTTTGCAGCCCGGCTAGTGGTTTGTCGCACTTGCTTCGAACGGCAGCGCGGCGCTGCGACCGCCACGGGCAAGCCTACAGCTTGCCAGTGCCGCCCATCGGCGCACGCGTGACGGAACACCAGAGCCCGACGATCAGGTCTTCTCGCCCTTCGCCTGGTCCGTAATGAAGTCGGCGGCCGGACCCTTCGCGGTGACGAGGTAATAGTCCTCGCCCAGCCCGCCGGTCAGCACGTCAGTCGCGCCGTCGTCGAACACGGTTTTGCCCGCCTTGAGGGTCGTGCGGACGTTCTGCCCGCTGCCGGGTCCTTGGCCGTTCAGGCTCGCGATGCGGTTCGCGTACGACCGGTCGGCCACCCACTCCGCGCGGATCAACGAGAGGGCCGTCTCGTCGGTGTCGTACGACGTCGTGCCGCCGATCAGTACGTCGTCGTCGCCGCCACCGCCGATCGCGTCCTTCCCGAGCCCGCCGATCACGACGTCCCGACCGGCCCCGCCGCCCAGCGCGTCGTCCCCGGCGTTGCCCATCAACACGTCGGCCCCGTCGCCGCCCTGGACGTCGTCATCGGCCGACCCGCCGCCCAGCACGTCGTCGCCCGCGCCCCCCAGGAGCGTCATCGGGAGCACGACGCTCGCGTCGGCCATCACCGTGTCCGGCCCGCCGCGCGCGTCGACCACGATCCGCTTCACGTCCGCCGTGCGGAACAGCCGCTGTTCCCCGTTGACGATCACCTGGACCTGCCCGGCGACCAACTGCGAAATCGTGATGTCGTCCGGGGCGTTGGTCCCGTACACGCTCAGCGTCCCGTCCGGGCTCACCCCGAACCGCAGCCGGTTGACCAGGTCTTCGGGCAGCGTGACTGCCGTCTCGTCGACCGTGAAGTTCATCCCCTGCACCGTGTCGTAGTCCAGAATGACCTCGGCGAACGGCCGGGGCAGCGCGAACTGCGCCATCGCCAGGTCGCCCTCGGCGGTGCCGACGGCCAGGATCGCGCCGTCGGGCCCGAGCACCAACGCCGCGCCCAGGTCGGCCGACCCGCCGTTGCCCGCGCCGACGCCCCCGCCCCCGCCGCCGATGTTGCCGCCGCCGCCCGGGTCGGCGAAGTCGACGACGCCCGAGGCGCCGGCGACCAGCGTCGTCGGGTCGAACTGGTAGGCGACGAAGTCGCCCGCGGTGCCGTTCGCGCGCACCGTGCCGACCGCCACGGCCTGCCCGTCGTCGTTCACGGCGACGCCGCTGAACCCGAGGCTCACGCCGCCCGCCCGGCCCGCGCCGTCCGCGCCGCCGGTCACGATCGACGCGCCGATCGGCTCGGCCAGCACCAGCGGGGCGAACGTGATGATCGGCCCCACGTCGGCGTTGAACGTCGCGATCGCGCCGTTGACGCCCGACGACCCG
>DATHXE010000109.1:0-18652 GCA_035459845.1 Tepidisphaeraceae bacterium
GGGGAGACGCCGATCACGCGCTCGGGCTTGGCGGTGACCTGCGCGGGTTGGCCGGCGTCGGACAGGCCGTTGGCGACGACCTCGAAGGTCCCCTCGCGCTTCCGCACCGTCGTCTGCTGCGTCCCCGCCTTTAGCGTGCGCTCGGGCTCGAACGCGACGGCGTCGAGCTTTGGGTTGACCGCGCGCTCGGCCAACCCGTGATGCGACTGCTCCCACTTGACGAACTCGGCCGCGTGGCAGGCGCGGCAGGAGGCGGAGCCGGCGAAGTTGGCGTGCGGCTCGGCCGATGCATCGACCACGGGCGTCACGGGTGCGGAACTCGGCGTGACGGCCCAGCGGCGCAGCTCCAGCGCCAGGATCAGCAGCCCGAGGACGATGAGCGTCGCGATACCCGCGGCGATGAAGGTGGGGGCGAGCCGGCGATGGCTCTTCGGATCGACGTCGGCGCGCGGCGTGCGCTCGACCGGCCGACTCGTCTGATTCCCCTGCTGATGTGATTTCTTCTTTCGCGACGACATCGCGACGCATGGTAGTCGTGCCGCGCGCGCCGACCAACTCGAACGGCGCCTGTGGTCCCCGCAAATCGACACCGCGCGCCCCTTTTAGCCACTCGACTTGCCCAGCGCGTCTGGTGGCACATGTTCTCCGAATTGCTGTCGTTGTATGGACAGCGCTAACACGGGTAAGGCCTCACGGCCGTACCCATGCCACCGGAAACCGCGCGATCAATCACACCCTCACGCGCTGGGCAAGCCCAGCGGCTAAAAGGGGTTGCGCGAGAACAACTCCCACCGCATCGAATCGCACGAACCCCTCCCGTCCGCGTTCGTTTGATCTTTCTGTAGTCCCTCCGACATGATCGCCGCAAACACGAGGGGATCGCGCTTGTAGTTACCGGGAACCGCAATTCGGGGAAGCCCGCCCTTACCGATGTTCAATCGACTCCGCCCATCGTCCGTGTTGGCCGCGCTTGCGGTCTTGGCCGTCGCGCCCCTGTCGCACGCCCTCGACGCGCGCGAGCAGGCGTTCCGCGACCAGGTCCGCCCGTTTCTCGCCAAGCACTGCTTCGAGTGCCACGACGACTCCGTGCAGGAGGGTGGCGTCCGCCTCGACGACCTCCCCGCGCTTCTTGGGGACCCCAAGACCCACAAGGCTTGGGTCAACGCGTTCGATAAGATCGCGACCGGCGAGATGCCGCCCAAGAAGAAGCCCCGCCCGGCGATCGGCGAGGTGACGGCCGTCACCGGCGTGATCAAGACGCACCTCGTCGCCGCCGACATGGCCCGGCGCAACGTCACCGGCCGGGTCGTCCTCCGCCGGCTCAACCGCACGCAATACGAGAACTCGATCCGCGACCTGCTCGGCGTACAGGTTTGGGTGAAGGACATCCTGCCCGAAGACGGCTCGGCCGAGGGCTTCGACACGGTGGCCGCGGCCCTCAACGTGTCGAGCGTGTTGATGGAGCGCTACCTCGAGGCCGCCGACGTCGCGCTCGATCAGGCCATCCAGTCCGGGCCGGAAGCCTTCCAGCGCGGGTGGGTCGTGGGCATGGGCCCGGGGCTTGGGAATCCGAACGATTACCGCCTGAAACAGGGCGTCAAGTATTTGCCGGACGGCACGTTCGTCTATCTCAACTCGCGAGAGAACTCGAGCATGCTCGACCGGTGGAAGGCGCCGGCCGAAGGCTGGTATCGCTTTCAGGTCCGCGCCTACGCCTACCAGAGCCCCGGCCAGGACCGGACGATGCACCTGATGGCCGGCTCGTTCGACCCCAAGCTGCCGCGCCGCCGCACGGTCGGTTACTACGACGTCCCGCCGACGCCCGAGAAGCCGCGCGTGATCGAGTTCACCGAGTACCTGCCCGTCAACGGCACGATCAAGGTGCTCACGCACGGCCTGGGCAACCAGTCGATCAACACGACCGACGGGGCGGCCGAGTACAAAGGCCCGGGCGTCGCGGTCATGCCCGTGCGCGTCGAGGGGCCGATCCACCCGTCCTGGCCGCCCGCCGGTCACAAGCGGATCTTCGGCACGCTGGACCTCAAGAAGGCGACGGCCGCCGACGCCGAAAAGCCGCTGACCGAACTCGCCCGCCGCGCGTTCCGCCGGCCGGTGGCGCCCGCGGAAATCAAGCCGTTCGTCGACCTGGTCAAGACCCAGATCGACGCCGGCCAGTCCTTCGAAATCGCGATCCGCGCTGGTCTCAAAGCAATCCTGTGCGCGCCCGAGTTCCTCTTCCTCTGGGAGCAGCCCGGCAAGCTCGACGACTTCGCCCTGGCGAGCCGGCTCTCCTACTTCCTCTGGAGCAGCACGCCGGACGACACGCTGCTCGAACTGGCGGCGTCCAAATCGCTCGCCAGGCCCGAAGTGCTTTCCGCCCAAGTCGAGCGCCTGCTCAAAGACCCGCGCTCCGAGAACTTCACCACCGACTTCACCGGCCAATGGCTCACCCTCCGCCAGCTCGACGCCACCACGCCGGACAAAAAGCTTTACCCCGAGTTCGACGACTACCTGCAGTGGTCGATGCTCGCTGAGACCACCGGGTTCTTCGACAAGCTGCTCGCCGAAGACCGGAGCGTCGCCAACTTCATCCATTCTGACTTCTCGATCCTTAACGAGCGCCTGGCGGCCCACTACGGCATCCCCGGCGTCGTCGGCGCGGTGCCCCGCGCCGTCCCGCTTCCCCCGAACTCCCACCGCGGCGGCCTCCTGACGCAGGCGGCGATCCTGAAGGTCACCGCCAACGGCACGGTTACCTCGCCGGTCGTGCGCGGGACGTGGGTGATGCGGAACATCGTCGGCCGGCCGCCCAACCCGCCGCCGCCCAATGTGCCGGCCGTCGAGCCCGACATCCGCGGGGCCAAGACGATCCGCGAACAGCTCGACAAGCACCGCAACCTCAAGGCCTGCGCCGGCTGCCACGCGCAGATCGACCCGCCCGGCTTCGCCATGGAGAACTTCGACGTCATCGGCGGGTGGCGCGAGAACTACCGCAGCCTGGGCGAGGGCAAACCCGTCAAGACCGAACCTGGCAAGCCGCGCGTCGGCTACAAGGTTGGCCTCCCCGTCGACGCCGGCGGCTCGATGGCCGACGGCCGCAGCTTCAGGGACGTCAACGAGTTCAAACAGCTCCTGCTGTCCGACAAAGACCCCATCGCCCGCTGCATCGCCGAGAAGCTGCTGGTCTACGGCACCGGCGCCGCGTTAGACTTCGCCGACCGCGCCGCGGTCGACCAGATCGTGCAGAATGTGAACGCCAAGGGATACGGATTCCGATCGCTGATCCACGAAGTGGTGAAGAGCGCGGTATTTACGAGCAAGTGACGGCTATGCCGTCATCCTGAGCGCAGCGAAGGATCTAGCCTCGAGTGTCGAGCCCGTCCGCCAAAGTCGAACGGTCCTCGATGGTCCAGCTAGATCCTTCGGAGTACCTCAGGATGACGGGTCGCACGTGTTGAGCATTGGAGCAATCGCTATGTCCTCGAAGAACCTTTCCCGCCGAATGCTCCTCCGTGGCGCCGGCGTCGCCCTCGCCCTCCCCCTGCTCGACACGATGCTCGCGCGCCGCGCCGTCGCGGCCGCCGCCGCTGCGCAGCCCAAGCGCCGCATGCTGGCGATCTGCGCCAACCTCGGCCTGCACGCGCCCTTCCTCTACCCGACGCAGACCGGCAAGGACTGGACCCCCTCGCCGTACATGGAGCCGCTGGCGCACCTCCGCAACGACCTGTCCCTGATCAGCGGCGTCTCCATGCCGGAGGTCGACGGCGGCCACTCCGCCGAGGCCTCCTTCCTCACCGCCGCTCCCCACCCCGGCACGTCCGGGTTCCGCAACTCAATCTCGCTCGACCAGTTCGCCGTCGAAAAGCTCCAGCCCGACACCCGCTTCGCCAGCCTCACCCTCAACACCGGCGGCGGCAGCATCTCCTGGACGCGCGGCGGCGTGCAGGTGCCGGCCGAGGGCGTGCCGTCCAAGGTCTTCGCCAAACTGTTCATGACCGGCACCGCCAAGGAGATCGACGCCCAGGTCGCCCGCATCCGCCAGGGCCGCAGTGTCCTCGACACCGTCAACGCCAAGGCCAAGACGCTCTCGCGCGGTCTCGGCCACGGCGACCGCGACAAGCTCGACGAGTACTTCACCTCCGTCCGCGAGCTCGAACAGCGCATGGTCAAGGCCGAGGAGTGGAGCCGCAAGCCCAAGCCGGCCGTCACCATGGCACCCCCGAAGGACATCACCGACCGCGCGGATCTCATCGGCCGGATGCGCCTGATGCTCGATTTGATCCACCTCTCCTTCCAGACCGACTCCACGCGCATCGTCACGCTGAGCGTCGAGGGCTCTGGCCTGGTCCCCCCGATCGACGGCGTGACCGAGGGACACCACAGCCTCTCGCACCACGGCAAGGACCCCCAGAAGCTCGAGCAGCTCAAGGCCGTCGAAAAGGCCGAATTCGTCGCGCTCGGTGAGTTCCTGACCAAGCTCAAAGGCACGAAGGAGGACGAGGCCAACCTGCTCGACCGCACGATGGTCTATTACGGCTCAAACCTCGGGAACGCCTCGAGCCACAGCAACAAGAACATGCCCTGCTTCATCGCCGGCGGCGGCTTCCGCCACGGCCAGCACATCGCGTTCGACCAGGACAAGAACGAAAACCTGTGCAACCTGTACGTGTCGATGCTCCAGCGCATGGGCGTCGAGGCCGACACGTTCGGCTCGGGCAAGACCACGATCCGGGGGTTGGAGATGGCGCGGTCGTAGTAATCGCTTGCGCCCTATTCCCTACGCCGCGTCTTGGCGCAGTTGGGAGAGAGGGGCAGGCGCCTCACGCGTGCCTGAGCGCGTCGATCGGGTTCATCTGGGCCGCCTTGTACGCCGGGTAGAGGCCGAACCCGATCCCGATCGCGCCGCTGACGAGGAAGCTGCCGAGAACGGACCAGGTGGTGACGGCGGTGCGATAGTCGCCGCCGGGGGCCAGGAGCGGGATCAGGTTCGCGCCGCTGACGCCCAGGCCGATGCCGATCAGGCCGCCCGTCAGGCTGATGACCGTTGTCTCGATCAGGAACTGCAGGATGATGTGCTTGCGCTTGGCCCCGAGCGCCCGGCGGATGCCGATCTCCTTGGTCCGCTCGGTCACGGTCGCGAGCATGATGTTCATGATGCCGATCCCGCCGACGACGAGCGAGAAGCTGGCGATCCCGACCATGACGAAGTTAAACACGCGGTTCAGCTTCTCGGCCTGGCGGAGGATCTGGATCGGGGCCTTCACTTCCACGTCGGCGACGTTGCCGTGAGCCGTCTTCACCACGTTCTCGACGATGCCCGCGACGTCCTCGACGTGCTTCACGTCGTCCACCTGCAGCCAGACGTCCGACAGCTCGATCAGCTTCCGCTCGAACCCGCCGGGCACGGGCTTGGAGATGTTGTCGGAAAACGTGTCCTCGGCGAGCGACAGGGGGAAGTAGACGTCCTGGTCGAGGTTGCGCTCGACGAACTTGCCGGCGGCGGATTCGGCGCTCAGCCCGGTCGGCGCGAGCACGCCGACGACCGTCAGCATCACCGTCCCGCGCCCGGGCGTGCCGATCATGACCGTCTCCCCGAGCGGGTCGGCGAACGGGAACAGCTGCCGGGCCGCCTCCGAGCCGATCACGCACACCTGGGCGGGCGGGTCGGCCTCGTACTCGTACTCGGTGAAGTACCGCCCGCGCTCGAGCGACAGGCGCATGACGGAGAACGCGTCGGGCGTGGTGCCCATCGCGTTGGCGGTGGCGCGGACGTGATCGCGGATCACCTTCTGCTCGGTGTCGCGCAGGGAGACGACCGTCTTGACGTGCGGGATCTCCTTGAGACGTTTGACGTCCTCGCGCTTCAGGCCGTAGGTCAGGACGCGCTGGGTCTTCTGGCTCGCGTCGTTGCTCTCGGGCGGCTTGACGCTGCGGACCATGATGTTGGTCGCCCCGAGCTGCTCCATCTGCGCGCGGGCGGTCTGCTTAGCGCCCTCGCCGATCGCGACCATGACGATGACCGCCATCACGCCGATGATGATGCCCAGCGCGGTCAGCAAACTCCGCAGCTTGTGCAGGTGGAGGTTCTTGAGTCCCAGAAGGAAGGTTTCGACGAGGAAGTTGAACATCGGGGCGATCTGACGTGCCTCACCGAAGTGAGCACGCCGAGGGTGCGTTGACAGGGGGTGCGCCCGGCGCGTCAAATGTCGGCGCGGCGCGCCGACTTCATTTCTACCAGACGAGTCAAGCCATGACGCTGTTCGAGAAGATCATCGCCCGGCAGATCCCGGCCAAGATCGCCTACGAGGACGACCGGTACATCGTGATCCACGACATCTCGCCGCAGGCCCCGGTGCACGTGCTGGTGATCCCGAAGAAGGTAATCCCGACGCTCAACGATGTTGAGGAGGGCGACCGGGAACTCGTCGGCGGGATGTTCCGCGTCGCCAGCAAAGTCATGGCCGAGCTGGGCCACGCGGATTACCGAACGGTCTTCAACTGCGGCGCCGGGGCGCAGCAGACGGTCTTCCACCTGCACCTGCACTGCCTGGCGGGGCGGGCGTTCACGTGGCCGCCGGGGTGAGGGAATGGCGCAAAGAGATGGGGGGCTGGGAGATGGGGTGGTGGGGAGTGCGCCGCGAGGTTCGATCGGGCGTATGTGTGCGCTCTGTTTCGGTTTCGGCCCACTCCCCATCTCACCATCCCCCCCCTCCCCATCTCCGCTTCCGATCACCCCAGGAACCGCCCGACTTTCCCCATCAATTCGCGGAATCCCGCCCCTTTCACGACGTAATCGTCCGCCCCTGCGGCCTGCGCCCGCTCGATGATGGCGGGGTCGGCGACGGCGGAGTACATGACCACCGGCGTTTGCGCGACGGCCGGGTCGGCGTCGGCTCGGAGGCGGGCGAGCACTTCCAGCCCGTCGACGTCGGGCATCATGTAATCGAGCAACACGACCGCGGGGCGCGTCTGGCGGATCACCTCCAACGCGCCTGAGCCGGTGTCGAAGCACGCGACGTGACCGGCGCGGCCGAACAGGCGGCGCAGGGCCTCGCACGTCTCGGAGTGATCATCGATCAGCAGAATCGTCGCCACGGCACCTCGTTCGTCGTCTCGCAACGGCACGTCACGCGCTCCACTGAGTCTTAACGGGGCCGGCGCGGCAAAGTTCTCCCCTCTGGGCATAAACACTTGAACCGGCGACGGATGTGACGCCGTTCGGTGAGGATTTTCACCCGGCGACTGTCATCGAAGTCGGACCGCGATAACTTTCCGCTTGATTTGGTGTCCAATGTACACTAAGCTTAGTGTGTCAATTACACCGAGGCGAGACGCGATGCCCCACACCTACGAATACCCCCGCCCCGCCGTGACGGTCGACTGCGTCGTCTTCGGGCTCGATTTGTCCGCGGCCGACCTGAAGATCCTGCTGATCCAGCGGTCGGGCGAGCCGTTCGCGGGGCAGTGGGCGCTGCCCGGCGGATTCGTCGACATGGACGAGA
This sequence comes from Tepidisphaeraceae bacterium, assembly GCA_035459845.1. GTDB lineage: Bacteria > Planctomycetota > Phycisphaerae > Tepidisphaerales > Tepidisphaeraceae > DASPKW01. The sequence goes on from DATHXE010000109.1 coordinate 7,503, forward strand.
CGCTCGACGCCGCCGCCAAGCGCGAGCTCCAGGAAGAGACCGGCCTGTCGCGGCTGTACCTCGAGCAGTTGTACACGTTCGGCGACCCCGGCCGCGACCCGCGCGACCGCGTGATCACCGTCGCGTACTACGCGCTGGTCAAGCTGACCGACTTCAACCCGCGGGCCGCATCCGACGCGAAGGACGTCGCGTGGTTCGCGGTCAGCGATCTGCCGCCGCTCGCGTTCGACCACGACTTGGTGATCGAGACCGCGCTGGCGCGGCTGAAGGGCAAGGTGCGCTATCAGCCGATCGGGTTCGAGCTGCTGCCGACGAAGTTCACGCTCAGCCAACTGCAGCAGTTGTACGAGACGGTGCTGGAGCGCACGCTCGACAAGCGGAACTTCCGAAAAAAAATCCTCGGCATGGGCCTGCTCCTCGAGCTGACGGAGATCCAGAAGGACGTGGCCCACCGGGCGGCCCGGCTATACCGGTTCGACGAGGACCGGTACCGGCGGTTGGTGAAGCAGGGGTTCAACTTCGAGATCTGATGCGGTGGAACGTGAAACATGAAGACATGAAACATGAAGAGCGTCGGAGCGCTGCAATTCCGAACGGCGTGACTGACCTCTTGTAGCCGCTGGGCTTGCCCAGCGCGTCTAGCGGCGATCGATTTGTAATTCGTAAGGAGCCACCCATGTCCGACGTCCTGACGACCGACCGGTTCGTGTTCTTCTGGAGTGGATGGCCGTCGAACTGGCACAAGTGTCGGTTCACGCTCGACGGTGCCGAGTACAACTGCTGCGAGCAGTTCATGATGGCCGAAAAGGCGCGCGTGTTCGGCGACCGCGATACCGAGGCTGCCGTGCTCAAGGCGAAGAGCCCGCGCGAGCAGAAGGCGCTCGGGAGGCAAGTTGCGGGGTTCGACGCGGACCAATGGAACGCGGTCAGCCGGGGGATCGTGTACCGGGCCAACGTCGCGAAGTTCCAGCAGAACGCGGACCTGGCCCAACTCCTGCTGGCGACGGGCGATCGCACGATCGTCGAGGCCAGCCCGCTCGACCGCATCTGGGGCATCGGCCTGGCGCAAGACGACCCGCGGGCGAGCGATCCGACGCAGTGGCAGGGGACGAACTGGCTGGGCGTTGCGTTGATGCAGGCCCGCGACGAGTTGCGGCGGCGGTCGGGTGATTCGTCGGTAGAGCCGATGGACGCGGAACTGTCGGAACAACTGGCGCGGCGCCAGCGCATCCAATGATCCCGCGCACCTGGCCGCGCTGGGCAAGCCCAGCGGCTAAAAGAGGCGCGGCGTGCGACGGACCACTGACGACTGACAACGGACCACTGACATGCCCACCCTCCTCCTCATTGACATCCAGAACGACTTCCTCCCGGGCGGCGCACTGCCCGTCGCGGACGGCGACGCCGTTGTGCCGATCGCGAATCGCCTGATCGCTTCCGGCAAGTTCGACGAGATCCTCGCGACCCAGGACTGGCACCCCGCCGGTCATGGGTCGTTCGCCAGCGAGCACCCCGGCAAGCGGCCCGGCGAGGTGATCGACCTCCACGGCCTGCCCCAGGTCCTCTGGCCCGACCACTGCGTCCAGAACACGGGCGGCGCGTGCTTCGCGCCCGGCCTGCTCACCCGCCCGATCCGCCGGATCTTCCAGAAGGGCACCGACCCGGCGATCGACTCGTACTCCGGCCTGTTCGACAACGGCCGTCGCAAGTCGACGGGCCTGGCCGACTACCTCCGCGCCCGCGGCACGCGCGAGGTCTGTGTCTGCGGGCTGGCGACCGACTACTGCGTGAAGTTCACCGCTCTCGACGCCCGGCGCGAAGGGTTCGACGTCACGCTCATCGTGGACGCCTGCCGCGGGATCGACCTGTCCCCCGGCGACATCGACCGCGCGATCGACGAGATGCGCGCGGCGGGCGTGCGCGTCGTGACGAGCGAACAGATGTCGTAGACCGCTTAGCCCCGTTTAGCCGCGACCCGAAGGGCAAGCGCAGCGCCGCCCGGAGGCGAGCGCGGGTGCGCGACGGGGCACAGACCACGGGTAAGTCATCGCGGCCCTTGGTTTCCGCGGCCCGTCTGGCCCGCTAACCCGCAAGCGGGTGTGCTTCGCACACGAGCGCGCCCCGCGCGAGCTGACACATTCTGAAAGGAGCATCCCCATGTTCCGTCGCATCACCGTCCTTCCCAACCAGCGCATCACCCTCCAGGACGCCCACGGCCGGGTCACCGTTGTCGACGGGCCGGCGCGGGTCCGCGCCGGGTCGCAGGTGGTCAGCTTTCTCGAGCGGCAGACGGCCGGGCCTACGCAGTACCTGGTCGTGCACTACCTCGACGGGCGGATCGAGCACGTGCGCGGGCCGGCCAGCGTGTGGGTCGACCCGCTGGTGCACCGTGACGTCGAGACGGCCGACGCGACGCCGCTGGACGCCAACCAGGCCGTCGTCGTGTACCGGCAGGAGGACGGCGGCGCCGTGACGCGCCGGATCGTCCGCGGGCCCGAGCTCCTGATCCCCGGGCAGCGCGAGTGGCTGCACGCGTTCTCCTGGCACGGGGCCGACCCGACGTACCCGGGCGGCGGGCGCAAGATCGCCCACGCGCTCCGCTTCACCAAGCTCCGCATCATTCCGGACCAGATGTACCTGGACGTGGAAGAGGTCCGCACGGCCGACGACGCGCTACTGACCGTCCGGCTGATGATCTTCTTCGAGCTGACCGACATCGAGCGCATGCTCGATCGGACGCACGACCCGGTCGCGGATTTCGTGAACGCGGCGACGGCCGACGTGCTCGACTTCGCCGCCGCCCGCACGTTCGAGCTGCTCAAGACGGACACGGCCAAGTGGAGCGAGCTGGCGGCGTTCCCGCAGCTCGTCACGCGGTCCGAGTCGATCGGCTATCGCATCGGCAAGGTCGTGTTCCGCGGGTACGCCGCGGGCGCCAAGCTCCAGGCCATGCACGATGGGGCGATCGAGACGCGCACGCAGCTCCGCCTGGCCGCCGAGACCGAGCGGCAGGCGCAGGCGCTGGCCGACTTCAAGCAGCGGCGCGAGGTCGAGCGGGCGGAGGAGCGGCGGCAGGCGGAGACGTCGGACGCGGAGCACAAGCGCCGGCTGGCGGCGGCCGAGCACGAGGACAAGCGCCGCCGGGCGACCGCCGAGCACGAGGACGAGCTCACCCGCACCCGGGCCCAGGCCGAGGCCCGCGCCGCCGAGCGCCGGGAGTCCGACGTCGCCCGGGCCGAGGCGCGGCAGGCGGCCCACCGCGACCGGGCCGCGTTCCTCCAGGCGTTGGCCGCGACGGGCGTCGACCTGACCCGCTATCTCACCGCCGGCAAGGCCCGCGCGGACCGCACGATCCGGATCACCGGCCCGGGCGGCCGCACGGCGACCCCGCAGGTGCACGTGCACGACCGCGCCGGCAATGGCCGAGCCCGGTCGGCGGGGTAGGGCTCACCTGACAAGGGTTTGCCGATCCGCCGTTTAGCCGCGACCCGAAAGGCAAGCGCAGCGCCGCCCGCAGGGGAGCGCGTCGGGTCTTGCAATTACCGCAGGAAGCCGGCCCGTCGCCTTAGGCTCCGGATCCGGCGTGGCAGGCACGTATCGGTCAAGCCAAGATTGCCGTTATCGGCCTCACATTTTTACACGCCGGCCCCCGGGCGCGGGTAGATTGAACGCGGAGAGTGGCGGGCTCGTACGTGACATCAGCGCCTCGCGCGGATGTCCGGCGCGGGCCCGGTCAGCCCGCGTGGAGGAGTCCCCCCGATGCCCCGCCCCCGTGCCGCATGGGCCGCCCTTCTGGCGGCCGCCGCGATCACCGCCGCCGCGCCTCGGCCCGCCCAGGCGCTGACGATCGTCATCGACTTCAAGTCGATCGGCGAGTCGAACACCACCGGCCAGTACACCGACACCGTCACCGCCTTCGACCACGCCGCCTACGGCTTCGCCGACGAGCAACTCCCCACGCTGATCTCGTCGATCATGACGGAACTGAACCGCGACTATAAGGGCATCCCGACCAAGGCCACGCTCGCCGCCAGTCCGATCAACGCCGGGTTCGAACTGAACATCGACTTCGTCGTCGGCAACATCGGCCAGGCTCCCTCGAACGGCGATGTGGAGTACTACTACGCCCAGGTCGGCACGTACGCCGGCCCGGTCGGCGGGACGTTCCAGAACGCGCTGGGCGTCGCCGCGCCGAGCTACGTCCGCAACGGCAACGGGACCGACGGCGCGGCCGGCATCGGCGCCGTCGTCGCCACCATCTTCGCCAATAACATCCGCAACCTTGGCGTGCTGACCCCGTCGAACGCCTTGACCAGCGGCGACCTGACCTACTCGACGTTCGCGATCGAGGGGACGCTCGCCCACGAGATCGCCCACACCCTGTCGCTCGACCACATCAACAAGACCGGGTCCGTCCAGCCCAACGGCCTGCCGCCGCTCATGGGCACTGGCGCGATCGACCTCCCGAACCAGGACCGGATCATGGACCGCGAGTTCTCGCTCTCGGGCGTGAACACCGAGCAGGGCGGCGCCGCCGAGCCGCAGCTGGCGCAGCTCGTGACGGCGGTCGGCGTGCGGGCGGTGCCGGAACCGGGGGCGGTAGGGTTGCTCGTGCTGTTCGCGGGGGCGGCGATGGCGCACAGGCGGCGGCGCGCCGCCTGATCCTGCGCCGATTCCTGTGGAGTCGGATTCGCGCGGCGGGTCTGGTCCGGGTGCCATGCCCTCGCACCGCGCCGAGTGGCGCCATTCGCGCGAAATGGTTGTCGCGGGCGTGGGCATGCCCCAGCGGCTCACGCCAGCCTGATCGGAGCTCGAGCGGACATCGTTCCTAGATCGAACCCCGCTGGGGCATGCCCACGCGAGCCGTTGGCGCGCTTCCCAAGATCGAACGTCGTCGGCGGCTCGCGAGGGCATGGCACCCGGAACCGGTTGCACCCGGAGATCCCGTCTCGCGGGAATCCGACTCCGGCGGCGTCGACGTGGCGCGCGAAATCCATCCCCCATTTGCCCCGTGCCCGGACGAATTTTAAAGAATTCTCCGGACTCGACTCAAGCCGCGGGCGAGGGCGGTCCGATAAGACTGTCACGCGCCCCGGGCCACGGATGGCCCGCGGCGGGGCCCCGTCAGGAAGACACCCGCCCCAGCACACCCCACAGGAGACCCGGCGATGACCGCCAAGCAGATTCTCGCGACCTCGATCACGCTCACGCTCGCCGGCCTCGTCGGCTGCGCCAAGAAGGACGCCGCCGTCATCACCGCCCCGCCGACCGAGCCGGTCGCCCCGGTCGTGGCGACGCCGATCCAGCCGATGGCCCCGATCCAGCCGGTGTCGGACGCCCCGATCACCGTCGCCCCGGTCGCCGAGCCGGTCGCCCCGCTGCACCGCTCCGCCGCCGCGGGCCGCACGTACACCGTCCAGAAGGGCGACACGCTCTTCAAGATCGCCCGCAACCAGTACGGCGACGCGACGGCCGTCCGCAAGATCAAGGACGCGAACCCGGGCCTGAACGCCGACCAGATCAAGGTCGGTCAGAAACTGAACCTGCCGTAACGCGAGTAAGACAATTCGATACAGCCGGGACGCCACGGATCGCGGAGCGATCCCAGTCCCAGGCCAAGCCGAGGCACGACCCCGCCTCGGCTTTTTTGTATTTTTACATCGCGACCGGAATCGCGCGCCCCCGTACGACCAAAGTCCCATCGTATCGCACCCCCGTCGTGTGGTTGGATCTCGTGCGCCCCGATTTCGCGCCGGAACGCGCCCGCGCGTGCCGATCCGAGTCGTAGGATGACGCCCGTTGTCAACCGCGCGGAGGCTCGCGATGCCCGACGAGGTCAGCCGCAAGACGAACGAGAAACCACCGGCGCCCCGCCGTCGCGGCCGCAAGCGCCGCTTGCTCACGCGCGCGGCGAAGGTGCTGGCGGTCGTCCTCGGCATCTTCGTCGGGATCGGGCTCTACACCTTCACTTACGGCAAGGGGTTCAGCTACTTCAGCTCCGACCCTGCCGCGTGCGCCAACTGCCACGTCATGCAGGACCAGTACTCGTCCTGGCAGAAGGCCCCGCACCACACGTCGGCGACGTGCGTCGAGTGCCACCTGCCCCACGACTTCATCCCCAAGATGATCGCCAAGGCCGACAACGGGTGGCGGCACTCCAAGGCGTTCACGCTCATGGACTTCCACGAGCCGATCCAGATGACGCCGGGGAACCACAAGATCCTTCAGGACAACTGCGTGCGGTGCCACGAGCGGTTCGTCGACAACCTGGTGCACGGGAGCACGACGGCGCCGGACGCGGTCTCGTGCATCCAGTGCCACCGCGGCATCGGCCACGGGGCGCGATGGTGAATTTCGTTTAGCCGCGACCCGCAGGGCAAGCGACAGCGCCGCCCGCAGGGGAGCGCGGTCGCGCGGTACGCCCGATCGGTTCGGACCATTACGGAGCATTCGATGGCAGACGAATCCACCAAACCGTCCGACGACACGGCGTCCGACAAACCCAGGCGCCACCCGTTCTTCTTCGCGGCCGTCGTCCTGTTCGTCGCGGTCGCGACCGCCGGCATCACCGCCCTGCTGATGAACATGTTCACGCGCAAGGTCGAGGCCCGGCAGGCGTTCGTCCGCGTCGTGGAGGTGACCGAGTCGCACACCGACCCGGCCGAGTGGGGCAAGAACTGGCCGCGCGAGTACGACGGGTACAAGCGCACGACCGACAACGAGCGCACGCGGTACGGCGGGAGCGAGGGCATGCCCGAGCAGCGGCTGGACCGCGACCCCTGGCTCCGGCGGATGTACGCCGGATACGCGTTCGCGATCGACTTCCGCGACCGCCGGGGGCACGCGTTCATGCTCCAGGACCAGGAGCAGACCGAGCGCGTGACCAAGAAGCCGCAGGGCGGAGCGTGCCTGCACTGTCACGCGTCGATGACGACGACCTGGCGGCGCGTCGGCCTCGAGGCCGAGGGCAAGTCGCTCGCCGACTCCGGCCCGTTCGACTTCAACTGGCCCGCGGTACAGCGCGGGTTCGAGGCGATGGGCCGGATGACGTACGCCCAGGCCCACGCCGAGGTGCTCAAGACGCCCGACGGCACGCCGCAGACCAACGCCCCCGCCGCCGCGCCGGGCGCGGCCGGGTCGACCACGCGCGCGGCGCTCGCCGCCCACGCCGGCCAGGCCCACCCCGTCTCGTGCATCGACTGCCACGCGCCCGCGTCGATGGAGCTTCGCGTCACCCGTCCCGGGTTCGTCAACGGCATCCGCGCGCTCGCGGCCAGCAAGGAGCCGACCCCGCACATCCCGTCGATCGAGCGCTGGCGCAAGGGGAGCAAGTCCAAGCCGTACGACCCCAACGAGGACGCGACCCGCCAGGAAATGCGGTCGTTCGTGTGCGGCCAGTGCCACGTCGAATATTACTGCGCGACGCGCGAGACCCTGTTCTTCCCGTGGGGCGAGGGGCTCAAGGTCGAGCAGATCGAGAGCACGTACAACAACTTCAAGTTCAAGGACACCGGCGAGCGGTTCTACGACTACAAGCACGGCGAGACCGGGGCCGAGCTGATCAAGGCCCAGCACCCCGAGTTCGAGATGTGGAGCCAGGGGACGCACGCCAAGGCCGGCGTCGCGTGCGCCGACTGCCACATGCCGTACGTCCGCGAGGGCGCGATGAAGGTGAGCGACCACCAGGTGCGGAGCCCGCTGCTGATGATTAACCGGTCCTGCCAGGTCTGCCACCCGACCAGCGAAAAGGAGCTGGCCGACCGCGCCCAGACCATCCAGAACCGGACGCACGCCCTGATCGGCCGGTCGAGCGTCGCCCTGACCGACATGCTCGACGCGATCAAGGCGGCCCGGCAGGCGGGCGTGACGCTCGATCAGCTCAAGCCGGTGCTCGAGCTCCAGCGCAAGGCGCAGTGGCGGCTCGACTTCGTCGCCAGCGAAAACTCGATGGGCTTCCACGCCGCCCAGGAAGCGGCGCGGGTGCTTGCGGAGTCGATCGATTACTCGCGCCAGGCCGTCAGCGGGGCGCAGGTGCTGCACCTGGCGAAGACGACGAATCCGGTCGCGCTGCCCGAGGCCCAGCCGATCCAGGGCGTCACGCCGACGGACAAGGCGCCGCCCGCGCCGTACAAGCCGATCGCGGCGCCGGCGCCGCCGGAGCAGCGGTGAGCGGTATTATGAGGTCCTGATCCGATCCCCACGCCGACTCCTGTGGAGCCGGACGCGCGCCGCGCGCGGGAACTTTCTCCCACCCCCGCGCGTCCAACCGCTCACCATGCTCACGCGCGTCCTCGCACTCACCCTCGTCGCTCTGCTCTCCCTTCCCACCCGCGCCGCTGACGCGCCAAAGCCGCTGGTCATCACCGAAGCCGACGCCGGCAAGACGCTCGACGCCAAGGTCGGCCAAGTGATCGACGTCGTTCTGGTAGGCGACCAGCCGCGCACCGGGTGGGAGGCCGGCGCCCTCCAAGGCCCCGTCCAGCGCGTCGGCCACCAGAAGGGCGACCGCGGCGCCGTCGCCTCGCCCGACTTCGCGCCCAAGGAGGGCGCCGCCGACAAGGCCGTCGGCACCTACACCTTCCACTACGCCGCCGTCGCACCGGGCAAGGTCGAGATGCGCTTCACCTACATTTTCCCCGGCGGGCCGGTCCCAACGGCGCGCGACGCGAGCAAACGCGTGAAAGAGTTGCGCGTGACGGTAAACGTCATTGAGGGGAAGTGACGCCGTAAGAACCGCAGGCTTCCGCCAGCGGCTATCAATGTGACCATCGAGCCGGATGGGTTCTAGGTCATTCCAAATAGCGGCACGTGAAGGGGTTGCGCGAATGGGCGAGGAATCTTCCGCGCCCCTGTCTCGGCCGCGCCTAATCTCGTCCATATCCATGAGGGAGACGTTGCGCCCGCGCCCGGAACAATCGGCGCCTCGTCATCGTTCTTAACCACGACGGCGACGCGCGTGGCGGGAGAGTGACCCGCCACTAAACCCGTCTCCCCCCGGCGGTCACGGACGACTGCCGTCGATTCTCGGACACCCAGACCCACACCACGGATGACCCCACCCCCGTTCCAGGCAGAATCCGTCGGCCACGGCGCGTCGAGCTATCGCGAGACGTCCGCCGGCGTCACCGCGCGCGGGAGTTTCGACGCCGACGCCCGCGCCGACGGGCACGCCGGTGACATGCGCCTGCTCCGCAAGTATGTCGACCACGGCTCCCAAGCCGCGTTCGCCGACCTGACCGCCAAGCACCTCCCGTGGGTCTACGCGATGTGCCGCCGGGCCCTCCGAGACAAGCACCTCGCCGAAGACGCGAGCCAGGCGGTGTTCGTGCTGCTCGCGCGCCGGGCGGCGACGCTTTCCGACCAGACGCGCGTCGCCGGGTGGCTGTTCAATACGACGCGGTTCGTCCTGAAGGACGTCCGCAAGTCCGAGGGCCGGTTTCAGCGCCGCCAATCGGTCGCGCGCGAGCAGGCCAGGGAGCGCATGGTTGACCCGGGTCCCGTCGACCCCGCCGACCGCATCGACCCGCGCCTCCAGCAGGCGCTGGACGACGGCCTGGCGCACCTGGCCGAGCGCGACCGCCAGGCGCTGATGATGCACTTCTACGAGGCGCTCACGCTCCCGCAGATGGCCGACCGGCTCGGCATCACGCGCGACGGCGCGAAGAAGCGCGTCGGCCGGGCGCTGGCGCGCCTTCGCCAGCTTTTGGGGACGAAGAAGAAGACCGGCCTGTCAATCGCGGCGCTCGCCCTGCTCCTGCGCGGGCGCGACACGCTGGCCGCGCTCCCGCCCGATTTGTACGCCTCCACCGTCGCCGCCGGCACCGTCCCCGGCGCGGCGCCGGCGCTGGTCGAGCAGATCCTGGCGGGCGTCGCCAAGGCGATGGCGGCCGCGTCGCACAAGCTGCTCCGGGCCGTCCTGCTCGGGCAGGCCGTGGTCGCGGTCGGCGTGCTCGTCGTCGCCCTGACGCGGCCCGCCGAACCGATGACCACCGCCACCCGCGGCGGCGCGGTCAATCGCACCACCGCGAGCCTCGCCGGAGCGCCATCCACCGGCCCGCGCGTCACCGACGCTGCGATCTCCCACTCCGCTCAATCCGCGCCTACCCCCGGCAAGGCCGGCGCCGACCGCGACCCGTTCGAGCTGCCGTACCGCTCCGGCGCGGACGAGCCCGACCCCGAGCTGCGCAAGACGCCCGAAGAGTCGCCGAAACAAGCCGAGGCGCCGCCCAGACTGCTCTCGACCACCGGCGACGGCGTCGGAGGCGCATCCACGGGGAACACGTCGGCCAGCGCCGGCGGCAGCACCTACGCCGGCCTCCCGCCCGTCGCCCGCGCGCCGCTTGCGCCCGCCCCGACCGCCGTCAACGAGTCGCGCGCGCTGGCGCCGGCGTCGTACCGCCCCGTCACGATCCTCGGCACCACCGCCCGCGCCGCGCGTCCCGCGCCTCCCCGCGACGACGAGGCCCCGCGCCGCCCCACGACGACCGGCGAGCGCCCGCCCGCGCTCCAATCCGCCGACGCCGCCGACTTCCTCGCCTTTTGCCGTAAGCCGCTCCCGCCGCTGCCCGGTGACCGCCGCCCGGCCGAGTTCGCCCACACCGGCAGTCACGGCCCCGACACCGCCCCGCCGCCGGTCTTCGGCTACGTCTCGCCCCCCCCGCCCGGTGTCGCGGGCGAGGGTTGGGTGTCGGTCCACCCGCCCGGCGTCACGGGCGCCCACCAAGTGTACCACGACGGCCAACGGGCCAGGCCCGCGTACGCGATCGCGATCCGCGACGGTCGCGGCCGGGGCGCGTTCGTGATCCGCGACTTCGATTCGAGCTTCGACTCGGGCGACTTCGACGACGCCGATTGCCCGAACCCCGTCGCGATCGCCGCGGGGTGGAGCGACTCGACGTCGGCGGCCGGCAACAAGATCATCGGCGGCCGCCGCGCCCGCCGGGCCGACCGCGGGGCGATGTTCGCGTCCGCGAACGCGATCATCGCCCGCCCGGCCGCGGCCCGGCCACACGCGTACGACGACGCGGCGGACGTCCTTGCGCCGATCGCCATCGCTACGCCGATCGTGTTCGACCCGCCGGCCCTCGCGCTCCCGATCGCGTCTCTCGATACCTCGGTCGCGGTCACCCCTGTCGCCACTCCGGAGCCGG
>DATHXE010000110.1:0-5182 GCA_035459845.1 Tepidisphaeraceae bacterium
GAACAGGACCACAGCCAGGCCAACAACGAGCTGATGTCGATGGCCAAGGGCAAGAACATCGAGCTGCCGACCGCGATCGGCGACGACAAGCAGGCGATGCTCGACGCGTTCGGCAAGCTCGAGGGCAAGGCGTTCGATCACGCCTTCCTACTGCACAACGTCAAGGGCCACCTGCACAGCCTGATGATGTTCCGCACCGAGTCCCAGAACGGGACCGACCCCGACGTGAAGGCGTGGGCCGGCAAAACCCTCGCCGCCCTCCAGAAGCACACGGCCCACATCGGCCAGGTCGCGCAGGCGAACCAGATCCCGCTCGACGCGCTGACCTCCGGCAGCCGCCTGGGCACCGGATCGAGCACCGATACGGCCCAGCCCGCCGGCGGCCGCATCCAGGGCACGAACGACGCCGGCAGCACCGGCACCGGCACCGGCACGTCCACCCCGCCGAAGACCGGCACCGGCACGGGCGGCTCGAAGTAAGCGCGCCCCACGGGTAAGGCCTCACGGCCGTACCCATGTCACGAAGCAAGACGACCCCGGAGCACTCTGCTCCGGGGTCGTTTCGCCCGATCGCTTACTTGGTCATTTCAGGGATATCCGCCGCGGTCGTCGCGAGCGTGCCGGATTTCACCCGCTCGTACTCGTCCTTGACCCACCCGATCTTGTCCTTGTTGCGTTCCATCCACAGCGGGATCGGCGTGCGCTGGCCCTTTTTGTCGAGCTCGGCGAACTCGACGACCGCCTCGGCCCGGCTGTACGACGACATATCGTGCAGCTTGCCCATGTGGATGCAGTCCGTCGGGCACGGCTCGGTGCACAGGGCGCAGAACAGGCACTTCGAGTAGTCGATGCCGAAGCGCAGGAGTTCGCCGTTCTTCGGGTCGCTCGGCTCCACCTTGCCGGTGACCTTGTCGATCCGGCGGGGCCCCGACTTGTCGATGTAGATGCAGTCGACCGGACAGGCCTTGGCGCACAAGTCGCAGGCGATGCACTTGTCGAGCTCGAACTCGTGAATCCCGCGGTACCGCGGCGCGAGCGCCAGCCTCTGCTCCGGGTACTGCACCGTTACCGTCTTCTGGAAGCAGTACTTGAGCGTGATCTTCAGCCCGGTCACGATCGACCGGACGTTGTCGCGGATGTTCTGGAAATAAGCTTTGACGGAAGTCGGCATCGCGCGGGCATTATGCGGGCTTCGGAGACGGCCGCAAAGACGCCGAGGCGCCAAGCTCAGAGCTGGCGACGTCACGCGCCACCTTTTTCTTTGCGCCTTTGCGTCTTTGCGGCCCCACTTCGAGCCCTTCAGCGCGCAAAAGAAAGTCCCGGCCTCACCCACGCGACGGCCGGGACTTCTAAAGCAACGGGATGTCGGAAGACCCTCAGCGGGTCGATCACATTCAGGCACTTCGATGAAAACTCAGGAGGGCGTCACAGATGTGGAGTCGATGCCTGTACTTCACTTCTGCCGGGAAGTATGCGGACCTGCCAGCCCCCCTGCAAGCCCTTTCTTGGAAAAAATTCTGTCAAAATGGGATGAATCGGCAAAAAGGGCGGCATCGGACGGGTATTTCCCGGCACAGTTGGGTAATTGGGAAGCGCCTTTCATTCGCGTCACGAACTGCGCAATCTGTCATCGCGAATTGTCTTGGCGATCGACGCTCCGGCCGATAATCCGACGTGGGCGGAGCCCGCTTCACACTAGCAAAGCGTCAGGCGCGCCCGGAAGCGGCAGCCTGCCGCGGCCCGGATGACGGAGCGTCCCGCCAATGACCGATCGCCTTCTCTATCGCAGCCTCTGGCTCGTCGTGATGACCCTGATCGTCGCCACCGCGTTCGGCGGCCTGGTGATGATGTACACGGGCGCCTTCGCGCTGATCACCCGCCAGGTCGAACACGGCGTCGCGTGCGTGTTCACCGGTTTGGGACTGGCGGCCGTCTGCTACCTGCTGTGCAAACACAGCGAGGACCTCATGGACCGCCGACTCGGCTGATCGCGGTGAACCGGCGGATGATTGGGGGGCTGGGCGTACTCAGGGAATGCCCGGGGCCGTCCGGGATGGCACATCCTTTGACGACTCGGCCGTGAACCTCATTCACGGAGAGTCGCATGACCATCGCCCAGACCGAGCTCGGCCAAACGGGGTACGGGCAATCGACAACCGCGCGTCGCGAAGTTGGATCCCTCCAGGCCCAGCAGTTCACGCCGTTCGTCAACGTGGGGTCGACCGAGCGCCTGGTCACGGGCGGGCTCGGCGCCGTTATGACGCTTTGGGGGGTCAAGAATGTCACCCATTTAAACCTGCTGCGCGGGGCGATCGGCGCCGGCGTGGGCGCGATGCTCCTCAAGCGCGCGGCGACCGGGCACTGCCAGATGTACGAGGCACTGGGCGTGAACAAGGCCGGCGAAACGCCCGCGCCCGAGAAGTACTTCGAGCGCGGCATTCACGTCGTCGAGGCGTTCACGGTCATGAAGCCGGCGTCCGAGCTGTTCGCGTTCTGGCGCGACTTCTCGAACCTCGCCAAGTTCATGAAGCACGTGCAGGTCGCCAAGGCGGTCGACGACAAGCACTCGCACTGGAAGGTGGACGGCCCGCTGGGCATGAGCGTCGAGTGGGACGCCGAGATCATCAACGAAGAGCAGGACAAGTTGATCGCCTGGCGGTCGCTGGGCGGGTCGTTGGTGGACAACGCGGGGTCGGTCCGTTTCGCCGACGCGCCCGGCGACCGCGGCACCGAGGTCACGGTCACGCTCGATTACATCCCGCCCGCGGGGCGCGTGTCGTCGTACCTCGCCAAGCTGATGGGCCGGGACGCCGACCAGATGATCCGCGAGGACCTGCGCAGGTTCAAGCGCCTCATGGAGACGGGGGAGGTCCCGACGATCGAGGGGCAACCGATCGGGAACTGCGCGGGCTCGGGGGACCGGAAGTCGGTCAACTTCTGATACCGCGGATCGCAGGTCGTGATACCGGCGTGCTCACTTTAGTGACGCACGTGCCTGGCAAAACAAGCACATTCGACGGAGCGAACCATGAAGGCAGTTACCTGGTGCGGCACGGGCAAGGTGAGCGTCGACAACGTGCCCGACCCGAAGATTCTCAACAACCGCGACGCGATCGTGCGGGTCACGAGCACGTGCATCTGCGGGTCGGACCTCCACCTGTACGACGGGTACATCCCGGGCATGCAGAAGGGCGACATCCTCGGCCACGAGTTCATGGGCGTGGTCGAAGAGGTCGGGCCGGGCGTCGACAAGGCCAAGCTCAAGAAGGGCGACCGCGTGATCGTGCCGTTCACGATCTCGTGCGGGAACTGCTGGTACTGCAAGCAGCAACTCTACTCGTGCTGCGACAACTCGAACCCGAACGCGGTCGTGGCGGAAAAGGCGTACGGGTTCAGCACGGCCGGGCTGTTCGGATATTCTCATTTGACAGGCGGGTACGCGGGCGGGCAGGCGCAGTACGCGCGGGTGCCGTTCGCGGACGTCGGGCCGTTCAAGGTGCCCGAGAGCTTGCCGGACGAGAAGGTCGTGTTCCTGACCGACATCTTCCCGACCGGGTGGATGGCGGCCGAGAACTGCGAGATCAAGGGCGGCGAGGTCGTCGCGGTCTGGGGCTGCGGGCCCGTCGGCCAGTTCGCGATCCGCAGTGCGCTGCTGCTCGGGGCGGCGAAGGTGATCGCGATCGACGACGGGACGCGCGTGCCCGAGCGGCTGAGGATGGCCGCCGACGCCGGCGCCGTCACGATCGACATGCGGGACGAGTACGTCTACGACAAGCTGCTCGAACTCACGGGCGGGCGCGGCCCCGACGCGTGCATCGACGCGGTCGGGATGGAGGCGCACGGGTTCACGGTCGACGCGTTCGTCGATAAGGTGAAGGCGGCCCTGATGCTCGCGACGGACCGGGCCCACGCGCTGCGGCAGGCGATCAACTGCTGCCGCAAGGGCGGCGTCGTCTCCGTCCCGGGCGTGTACGGCGGGCTGCTCGACAAGGTGCCGTTCGGGGCTGCGATGCAGAAGGGCCTGACCTTCCGCATGGGCCAGACGCACGTGATGAAGTACCTGCCGCGCCTGCTCGGGCACATCGAGGCCGGGCAGATCGACCCGAGCTTCGTCATCTCGCACACCCTGCCGATCGATCGGGCGCCCGAGGCGTACCGGATGTTCCGCGACAAGCAGGACGGGTGCACGAAGGTCGTGCTCAAGCCGTTCGCGGCGTGACGTGTCGGCCGGACACAAGGCCCCGCGGGGTGCAAACCAGAGGTTTTTCTCGCCCGCGCCATCTCCAGCTGCGCCCCCTGTTTAAACGGGCGGCCCCGCCCGGATCGGGCGAGCGGTGGGCAGTGCCCACCCAGGTCAATGCTTCTTCAACCGAGCTTCGAGCTGCGCGGCGTGCAGGTTTTTCGGGGTCAAGGCTTTCGGCGGGATCGGCTCGAACCACTTGCCGGTCGGGTCGAGTTCAGCGGCTTGTTTCGAGAAGACGCCCACGAAATTCATGCGGTCGGGCCCGAAGTTCTTCGGCGGCCAAGTCTGCGGGCGGGCGGCGCGGATGTTCCAGAACGTGCCGTCGGCGGCGCAGTGGCGGCCGAGGTTCGCGCCGCCGCCACACATCCACAGGCGCGTGCCCGCGCCGGCGTCAATGTCCGTGAAGAGGTTGGCGTAGGGGGCGTACTTGTGGTGGTCGAGGGACAGATCGACGCCCGACCCGGTCGAGGCGACGTTTCCCGCGCACCGGGCGACGGTCAGGTCGTGGATGAACTTCGCGTCGAACCGGAAGCGCGTCAGCAGGTTGTCGTCGTCGTCGAACTCGATGCCGTGGTGGCCGGTGCAGTTGAGCGAGCGGTCGGGCGTGCGGCCCGATCGGATCGTGACGTTCTCGAGCGTGCAGTAACGGCCGCGGGCGAAGATGCCGCTGTCGCAGTCGTCGATCGTCACGTCGCGCACCCAGCAGTCGGCCACCTGCGTCAGGGAGATCGCGTTGTGCCCGCGCTCGGTGAAGTGCCCCATGTACGGCTTGCGCGGGAACTCGAACCGCAGCGACTCGATGCCGACCCCCGTCACGGTCGGCGCGAACGTCAGCAGGCGCGGCTTCCACCGCAATTCGACGTCGAACCGGAGCGCGCGGTCGAACGTGATCGTCTTCGCGACCGGGTCGATCGCGGTCACGCGCGTCGTGAGCGATGC
>DATHXE010000111.1:0-2478 GCA_035459845.1 Tepidisphaeraceae bacterium
GTAGGCGGCGGTCGCCGGACGCGCCGGTGGTCCGGGTGCCATGCCCTCGCACCGCGCGAACGGGCTTAATCCGCCGGACGACGTTGTCGCGGTGCGTGGGCATGCCCCAGCGGCGCACCCATCGCGAACGATTGGCAAGCGAGCGCCGCTGGGGCATGCCCACGCGAGCCGACGACGCCCTTATGCGAATGAACGTCACCGGCGGCTCGCGAGGGCATGGCACCTGGAAGGCCGTCGCGTGGGAATCTTCGCGGCCTCGCGGGTATCATCCCCCGTCGCGAAAGGAGTCTCCCCTCATGGCCGGCGTCACGTACGACACGTTCGAGCGGTATCAGCAGAAGGGCCTGGACGCGCGCCGGGCGGGACAGTGGGACTCGGCCCGGATCTACCTGCTCGAGGCGGCGCGGGCGATGCTCGAACTTTCGAAACAGGCGCAGGGGGAAGAGCTGGCCGAGGGGCGGCGGCAGATCTCGGCCCGGCTGCTGGAACTGGCGCGGGACTGCGAGAAGGCCAAGAGCGAGAACCGCAAGCGGCCGGGCGTGGGGCGCAAGGGCGGCGGGACCGGGGGGGGCGGCGGCGGCGGGCAGGAGAAGTCGAGCGACGGCGAGAACGAGCCATCCGCCGACCAGTGGGTCGTCAAGGAGAAGCCGGACATCACGTTCGCCAACGTCGCCGGGCTCGAGGACGTGAAGGAGGACATCCGGCTGAAGATGGTCTACCCGTTCCAGCACCCCGAACTCGCCAAGAAGTTCGGCATTCGCGGCGGGGGCGGCGTGCTGCTGTACGGGCCGCCGGGCACGGGCAAGACGATGCTCGCCAAGGCGACGGCGGGGGAGCTCGAGGCGACGTTCTTCAAGGTGTCGCCGGCCGAGATGCTCAGCAAATGGGTGGGCGAGGCCGAGCAGAACATCAAGAAGCTGTTCGACGCGGCGTTCCAGGAGAAGCGGGCGGTCATCTTCATCGACGAGATCGAGGCGCTGGTGCCGGCCCGGCGCGACGAGGGGAGCAGCGTCATGCAGCGCGTGGTGCCGCAGATCCTGCAGGGGATGGAGGGGTTCGACCAGAAGAAGGACCAGCGGGCCGTGCTCTTCATGGGGGCGACGAACGTGCCGTGGCAACTCGACCCGGCCGTGCTGCGGCCCGGGCGGTTCGACGAGAAGGTGTACATCCCGCTGCCGGACCTGGCGGCCCGGCGGAAGATGCTCGACATTTATTTGAGCAAGCGGCCGCTCGAAGAGAACATGGACCTCGACGCTTTGGCGAACAAGCTCGACGGCTTTTCCGGGGCCGACATCAAGTACGTCTGCGACCGCTCGGCGACGATCCCGTTCCTGCGCAGCGTCGCGACCGGCACCGAGGGCCCGATCACGGACGAGATCGTCGCCGAGGTGATCGCCGCGACGCCGCGGAGCGTGAACAAGGAGATGCTCGACCGGTTCGAAAAGTGGGCGGCGGAGAGCGGGAGCTAGGGGAGGGGAAAAACGAAAAGACGTAAAGAAGGCGCGGGCCATGTTCTCACACGTGAATTGCCTGGCGTCGGCCGTCATGATTGCGGCGGTGTGTACGGCGGGGGCATGGTTGTTCGCGACGGGGTTCGGGTGGCCGTGGTGGGTCGGTGCGCCCGCGGCGTACGCACTGGCGGTGGCGCTGGCGTTCTGTCTCAAACGGATGGGGATCGAAAGGCGGGTTGAACCGCCATCCTGCTTTACGTCTTTTCGTCTTTTCGTTTTTGCACTCGATTGTTGGCCGCACAGCCCGAGGATAACCTTCCCCCCATGCCGACCACTCTCAAGCTCCAGCGGAAGCAGGACGACGGGACGCTCAAGCCGATTTCGTTCACGTACGACGGGGCGTCGCCGGACGACGCGGGCCCGCGGGGCGTGCTCGTGAAGTTCGTTACCGCGATGGCGACGAACGACGTGGAGCTGGCGCAGTCGATGATGACGCAAAAGAGCCGCGAGATGCCGCGGGGCGGGTCGGGGCCGCAGGGGGACGTGGCCGTGACGTTCGGGCCGTCCGAGCCGAGCGGTGAGTTCACGGTGATCCCGGCCGAGCTGAACGCGGACGGGCAGGGGATCACGCTGCCGGTGCACATGGTGCGGGAGCAGGGCGAGTGGCGCGTCGACATGGCGACGACGATGGACAAGCTGATGGGCGGCCTGATGGAGGCGATGGGCGGGATGATGGAGCAGGCCATGGGCGGCCTGGCCGAGGGGATCGGCAAGGCGATGGAGGGGATGGGGGAGGTCATGCGGGGGGCGTTCGAGGAGGCGGGCGCGAGTGAGCAGGGGGGCGAGGGGGGGCAGGGGGGCGAGGCGTCGGTCGGGTCGGATCCGCACCCGATGGTGCAGTCGTTCCGGGATCGGATGGGGGATCGGCTGGGGTTGTTCCAGGACGTCACGATCGACTGGCCCGCGTTCGAGGCCGAGCACGCGCGTGGGGCCGGGCGGCACGGGCCGGGGCCGGACACGGTCGAGG
>DATHXE010000112.1:0-7179 GCA_035459845.1 Tepidisphaeraceae bacterium
CCGTCAATCCCAGGCCCGCGCCGTCCGCGACCGTCGTGGCGCCGACCGTGGCCGTGCCCGCGCCGGCGTACGCGATCGTGCCCGCGTTCACGGTCGTCCCGCCCGTGTACGTGCTGTTGCCGGTCAGCGTGAGCACGCCGCCGCCGTTCTTCGTCAGCCCGCCGTCGACCGCGGCGTCGCCGGCGACGTTGCTGTGCTCGAGCGCCTGACCGACCGTCAGGTTCCAGCCGTTCGTGTCGATGATCGCCCCGCCGTCGCGGACGTTGGCCCGCGTCAGTCCGGTCATGAACGCCGCGCTCGTGAACCCCGCCCGCAGCGTCCCGCCGTTGAAGTTGAACGTGCCGGTCCCGGCGCCCTTGGTCACGATCATCGTGTTGATCGCCCCGCCGGCGTTCAGGTTGACCGTGCCGGCCCCGCCCGCGTTCGCGCCCAGGCGCACGCCGTTGGCGGCGTTGCCGACGGTGACGACGCCCGTGCCCGACACGGTCAGCGTGCCGGTCCCGCCCTCGCCGACGATGAACTGCGCGCCGTTGTTCACGTTGAACCCGCCACCGCTCACGTTGACCGTCCCGGTCGCCCCGGCGAACGAGCCGATGACGGCGAAGCCCACGCTGTTCGCCGCGTTGACCGTCCCATTGGTCAGGTTGTAGGTGCCGATCGCGCCGCTGTTGCGCCCGACGACGAAGTACTCGGTCGAGTTGACCTCGCCCCCGGCCTGGTTGACGGTGCCGGCGCGGTTGAACCCGACCCAGATCTCGCTGTTCGCGTTGATCGTGCCATTCTCGAGGTTGATCGTGCCGGCCGCCGTCCCGCCCGTCGCGGCGTACCCGAGCGAGATCGACGCCCGCGTGTTGCCGAAGTCCTGCGTCGAATTGGCGGTGATTGTGCCGGACGTATTGATGTTGACCGTGCCCGTGCCGTTCTCGCCGAACCGCGCGCCGCCGATCCAGAGCTTGCCGACGGTCAAGCTCCCCGAGCCTTGCCCGAAGCCGGTCATCGTGGCGCCGGCGACGGACGTGTCGGCCAAGTTGTACGTGCCCACGGCGGTGTTCGAACCGCGACCGACGACCATCCAAGTGCCGTTCGCGCTGGTGTTGGCCAGCGAGAGCCCACCGGCTCGCTGGTCCAACCGACCGTTGCTCGTGCCGCCATTGCCGATCAGGAGGTCGTTCGGCACGAATGCGGAATCGGCGTCGAGCGTGGCGATATTGCCGGTCGACGTGTTGATGATGAAGTTGCCGGTCGGGTTGGCCGGGTCGCTGCTCCAGTTGGCCGCCGTGTTCCAGTCAGGGCTGGTGTCGCCGACCCACGTCGCGTCCGCCCGAGCCGTGGGACCGGTCAGGGGGGCGAGTCCGGCCATCGCCAAACTTGCGGCCACCCCCAAGGCCAGGCGCGACATCGCGCGCCGGCGGACCGCGGACTTAGAGAAACGATTGCGTGACCCTCGGTTCATCTTCGTATCCTCGTTCGACATGGTCTGCTCTTTCCGAAGGCGGGCATCAGGTGCGGCGAACGCGCTGAGTCGGTGTCCTGATCTCGTCAGGGGCTACCCGATCTTGAAATGACTTGACTTATAGAAGCTAGCTTCAGGCCTCGCGGTCGGCAATATGATTCTTTCGGAATGCATAAAAAGCTCATCGTCAGATGCGCTTATTCGCAACCTGCCTCTCGCAAGATCCGGTCTGGCAGCCAATACCTGCCAGTGCGCGGGAGAAGCAGGCGAGCTCAGCATGTTTTTCATTGTTAATTTCATTCTGCACCAAACAAAATGAAGACACGGCTTGAAATGTCTCCCACCGACCAAGGTTCAGAAAATCCGCGCGAATATCGGGACGCGCGAGAGCTCCCGCCGGCAATACTGGGCAGCTGTGAAAGCCACCCTCGATCCGATCCTGCCGCGCTCAGAGCAGCCCGACGACGTCTGCGGCGGGCCCACGGGCGAGCTCCTCAGCGCGTTCGTGTCCCGGCGGGACGAGTCGGCGTTCGCCGCGCTCGTCCAGCGGCATGGGGCCATGGTGCTGGGCGTGTGCCGGCGCGTCACCGGGAACGCGCACGACGCCGACGACGCGTTCCAGGCGACGTTTCTGGTTCTGGCACGAAAGGCGCACACCGTCAGCCCGCCCGGGCGACTCGGCCCTTGGCTGTTCGGCGTGGCGTACCGGACTGCACTCAAGGCGCGCGCCGTGGCCGCCCGCCACCGCGAGGGAGAAAGGCGCTTCGCCCAGATGAACCCGGACCGCGTCGACGACTCTCCGCAGCAGTGGGCCGACCTCCGCACCGTGCTCGATGAGGAGATCCACCGTCTGCCCGACCGGTACCGAGCCGCGGTCGTCGCATGCGACCTCGAGGGCAAGTCGCGCCACGCCGCCGCGACGGACCTGGCCGTTAACGAAGGCACGCTTTCCAGCCGGCTCTCGCGCGGGCGCGAGCTGCTGGCCGCCCGGCTGTCACGCCGCGGCGTCGCGCTCCCGGCCGCGGTGCTGGTCGGGCTGCTCAGCTCTCATGCCGCCACGGCCGCGCCGGCCGCGGCGCTGGTCGCCAAGACGGCAACCGCGGCGGTCTCGTTCGCCACCGGCGGCACCCTTGCGGCGGGGATCGTCTCCGCCAAGGCCGCCGTCCTCTCCGAAGGAGTGTTACACGCCATGTTCATCGCCAAAGCCAAAATCGTCGCGTCGTTGTGCGTCGCCGCCGTGCTGACCGGGACGGGCGTCGCCGTGGTCACGCAGATCGCGCTTGCCGGAAAGGGTGACAAGCCCGCCAAGGTCGCCGAGGGGCCCGGCGGGAAGGGCGGCAAGGCCGACTACGTCAGACCTGACCTTTCCGGCACGGTGACCCAGATCTCCGCCGACGGGAAGCAGGTGACGCTGCAGTCCGGCAAAGGCGGCAAGGGCGAGCCGGCGGCGGGCGGGACATTCGAGGTCACCGCCACGACGGACGTCACGTTTTCCTCGATCGCCTTGAACGGCGACGTCCCCGCCGCGGGCTACCAGGCACAGGTCTGGCTCGAGCCCAACTCAAAGGACAAGGCCGCGCGGGTTTCCTACTCGGGCGTGCAGAGTTCCAAGGAAGCGCGCCCGGCCGGCGCGTCGGGAAAGATCACGGCCGTCAGTCCGGACGGGAAGCGCCTGACGATCGCCAGCCGCCCGCAGGCCGATAAGGGCGCGAAGGTCGACAAGGCCGAGAAGCCCGCCGAGCCCGAGCCGATCGAGGTCGCGATCACCCCGGCCACGCAGGTCACGTTCTCCGCGGTCGGCCCCGACGGCGCGACCCTGCGGGAGGGTTACGAAGCCCAGGTCTACCTCGACCCGGCCGTCCCGGGCAACGCGGCCGCAGTCCGCGTCACGGGGAGCGAGGCCGGGGCGATGAAGTCGGCGATGAAGGACCTGGGCGAAGGCGGCCTGATGGGGAACGTGGTCTCCGTCGCGACCGACGGCAAGTCGGTCACGATCGAAGGTCGAATGGTGCCCGTGCAGCCGAAGGTCGAGAAGGGCGCCGCGCCGGCCGAGAAGCCCGCCAAGGGTGAGGCGGCCGCGCCCGCGGGCAAGGCCGGGGCGAAGGTCGAGGTCCCGCCCCAGCGGATCGACGTCGCGCTCACGGCGGACACGAAGGTGACTTACAACGGCGTCGCCGCGGGCGGCGCCGCGCCGACCGTCGGGTACGGCGCGAGGGTCTGGCTCGACGGCCCCGCCGCCAAGGCAATTCAGTTCGACGCGATCGCTGGCAAGGAGAAGAAGGGTGCCGACATCTCCAGCGCCGTGGTCGCCGTCGCTGCTGGCGGCAAGAAGATCACCGTCACCCTTCCGCCCAAGGGCGAAAAGGTTGAGAAGGGCGAGAAGGGCGCCAAGCTCGATAAGGCCGAGCCAGCCGAGGAGCGTGAGATCGACCTGAGCGACGCGAAGATCGTCTTCAACAACGTCCGCGCCGGTCAGGCCGTCCCGACCGCGGGCTATTATGCCCAGATCTGGGTCGACCCGCAGGCCCCGGGCATGGCGACGATGGTCGTGTTCAGCCCGGGGAAGGGGAAGAACTGAGGTCGTAGGGCGATGCGAAGATGCCGCGGCGCGGTGCGATTCGTGCACCTGCGCCGCGGCATCTGTTTTTGCGGATCGAGGGTCGATCCGGGGGTTAGATCCCGCCCGCCTTCGGCTTGAGCGCAGCGATGTCGGCGTTGATCTCGCGGAGTTGCTCGCGGATCGCGTCGGCCTGCTTCTTGAGGTGAGCGTAATTCGGGTCGGCCTCGAGCTTGGCCTTGGCGGCGTCGTCGAGGGCGCGCTGGGCCTTGTCGACCGCCGCGCGCTCGGTGGCGGCCTCGGTGTCGACGGTCTTGCGATAGGCCGTCTGAGCGGCGTCGGCCGCGTCCCGGGCAGCGGCGATCTTCGGGTTCGTCCGCGACGCGTTGGCCCGGGCCGTCATGAACTCGCTCTGCCGCTCCTGGTGCGCCGTTCGGGCTTCTTTCACCTTCGCCTGGAGGGCGGCGATCTTCGCCTGCTGCTCCTTACCCGCCGGCGACGCGTTGACGGCGACCGTGACGGCGTCCTCGTACGCCTTTTCCGCTGCGTCGCGGGCGGCCTTGGCGGGCTCGACGTCCTTGCCGGCCTTACGGGCGGTGTAATACGCTTCCATGGCGGTCATCTCGGCGGCTTTGAGTGTCCGGAGCTCAGGGCCGCGCGCCGCCTTGCGGCGCAGCTCGTTGAGGACGTACTCGGCGACGCGCAACTCGGACTCGATGTCGAACGCCGCGTCGTCGGCGGCCATCAATGCCTTCTGGGCGGGGGCCAAGGCGGGATCGGTGGCGGCCTCGGCCGTGGTGACGGCGCGGGCGGCGGCCAGCGCCTCATCGGCCGCCTTGCGCGCCGCGGCGACCTTCTCGGACGACGCCACCTTCGCGTTGTACGCGCTCGTCGCGTCGGCGAGCGCCTGCTTGGCCTTGGCCAGGTCGCCGGACTTCTCGGCCTCGCGCCGGAAGTCGGACATTTCCTTCATCAGCGTCGATTGCTTGGTCTGGAGGTCGTCGCGCGTCTTTTTGAGCGCGGCCGGGTCGTCGGCCCCGAATGCCGTGCCGCCAGACATGAACATCGCCGCCGCCAGTGCGCCCGCCAGGATTCGCTTCGTCGTCATCGCCATTCCTCCATAAGAAGTGCCCCCCATGTCCTTACCGCACGGCCGGGCCGTCGTTGGCGGGGGCCGTTGGGAATGACAACCTCTCGCCAGCGCTTCAGTTGTGTGCGCGACAGGGGCCCGGTCCCCGCGCGACGGACCGACCGGACGACAATCGGTCCGCCGACCCCAATAACCGAGCCCGCACTGCGTTACACGGGAGTTAAGGGCCGGCGTTTGTTGTGCGAATGAAGTGCTTCGGCAACGGTAGAGCGACTGTCCCCTGAATTCACCCACGTCATCGACATCCCGTTCAAATGACCCAGCCCAACCCATTCTTCGCACGATTGATCCGGCCCGCAATGGCCGCAGCGTTGGTGACGCTTACGCCAGCCGTGCTCGCCCAGGAAGCGGGGGGGCGGCCCGGTGATCGCGCGCCGGCCGGCTCTGGCGCGGCACCTGCGGGCGGGCCCGTCGCGCCCGTGGCGCCTGGCGGACCGGGCGGGTTCGGCGGGCGGGGCGGGTCTCGCGGGTTCAGCGCGTTTCCCGAGGTCGACGCGCTCAAGGCTCAACTCGGCTCGACCGACGAGGAGTGGAAAGTCATCGGGGCGCAGATCCGCAAAGTGGCGATGCTCCGGCAGACGGTCGAGGCGGACCGTTCGGGGTTCAACGTCGAGCCGATGAATACGCCGCAGGGTGAGTTTCGCCGGCGCTTCGGTGGCGGCGCGTTTGGCGGACCGGGCGCCGGCGCGGAGAACGACCGCGGTCGCGCCGGCAGGGGGGGCGGGAATGACAACGATCGGCGCGGCGGCGGCAACAACAACGGCGGCGCAGGCGTCCGGCGCGATTTCGGTCCGCGCGGGGGCGGGTTCGGCGGGCCGGGCGGTGCGGGCGGGACGAACGCCGACGCGACGGTCGCGCCGCCAGCGCCGGCGGATTTTCCGGCCTCGGGTGAGGCGCGTGTGACGCCGCCGCCGACCGATGTAACGAAACCAGTCGGGCCGCCAGCCGGCGCGTCGCAGCCGCCGCCCGGGGCGCCACCGCTCGGGGGCGGGTTTGGTGGAGCGGGCGGGCCGTTCGGGCGCGATCCGGTCGCGGCGGCGCACGCGGAGCTTCAAATGCTCCTGGCGACGCCCGACGCGCCGGCCGACCAGGTCGCGCAGAAGCTGGCGGCCCTGCGCGAGGCGAAGCGGAAGGCGAAGGCCGACCTCGACGCGGCGGCGAAGGAACTCCAACTGCTCGTGACGCCCGAGCAGGAAGTGATCCTCGTGAGGGACGGGTATCTGGAGTGATCCGCTTGCGCGCAAGAGCCCCCGGGTCCATCCACGCCGGGGCAATGTGTACGGGCTTTGCCCGAAGCGCCGCCCCGGATCCGTTTCGAATCGCCGTTGACGTGTCGCCTCAGAGTGGACCGAAACGCAGTTTGGAATCTCGCATGATTCGTATCGCACTCTCACTTCTCCTCGCGAGTCTCGCGTCGCCCGTGTTCGCGTACGTGGACCTGGCGACCACGCTCTCGCGGATCGTGGCCGAGGGGCAGACGGTGACGGTGGTCGAGGTCGAGAAGTTCAACCGCGAGAAGGGGGCGGTGATCCTGCGGAAGGTGCGCGACCTGAAGGGTGCGTCGGCGGAAGGGCCGGTCCGGCAGATCGTCGGGCGGGTGGCGCCGGGCGGGGGCGATGCGCTCGTCCCGCGCGTGGTGCTGGAATGGGCGGAGCCGGGCCGGCGGGCGCTGCTGTTTTCGAACAGTTCGATCGCGCTCGTGTGCGTCGGTCGCGGGTGGTACCAGTTGCAGTCGTCGCCGGACGGGTGGTGGCGGCTCGGGCCGGACCGGCCCGACCTGCCGCTGGCGTATTTCGGGTCGCTGTCGCGGCTCGAGTCGGCGGTGACGGCGATGCTCGCCGGCAAATCGGCTGTGATCACGACGCTGCCGCACGGGAGCGAGAACGAAGGCGCGAGTTTTGAACTGGCGCTGAACCGGACGGCGCTGCCGGGCCTCGTGCGCGTGCAGCGGCTGCGGGCCGACCTGCGGATGCCGGGGGTCGTGATGGCGGTGGCGAACAACCCGGCGTACTACGTCGG
>DATHXE010000113.1:0-2939 GCA_035459845.1 Tepidisphaeraceae bacterium
CTCGTGGAGCGCTTCGAGGCGGTAATCGAGGACGGCGGCGGCGAGGGCGAGGCCGAAGGAGATCGGCTCGCCGGGCGCGACTTTCAGGAAGAGGGAGCGGGCGGGGTCGAGGTCGCCGGCCTCGACGTCGACGCCGGGCGCGCCGGGGACGAAGCGCATGACCACGTCGATCAGCGCGAACTCCCAGAGCGCCGGCCAGGCGGCGGCGCGGATGGGCGGGGTGAGCATCAGCCGCAGTTCCTCGGCGATGCGCTCGGGCGAGATGCCGCGGAGCTTCATCGCGTTGTCGCGGATCGCGGCGGCGGTGGCGGGGTCGATCGAAAGCCCGAACCGCGCGGCGAACCGAACGGCGCGGAGGAGGCGGAGATGGTCTTCGGCGAAGCGGGCGCGCGGGTCGCCGATCGCGCGGAGGAGGTTCGCGCGGAGGTCGGCGACGCCACCGACGTAGTCGATGACGGTGCCGTGGGGGGTGGGGTGGAGGAGAGGCGAGTGCTGAGTGTTGAGTGCTGAGTCCTGAGGGATTGCGGATTTCGGATTGCGGATTTCGGATTGCAGATCGGGAGCGACGGTCGGATCGCCGGACGCGAACAATGGACAAGGAGATTCACCACCGGTGGGTTCGTCTTCCGCGGGGCGGGGAACTCGGTCACTAAAGTGACCAAGCCTCGTCGGGTCGGGGAGGGGGTGGTCCGAATCCTGACTCGTCATCTCCGAGCCCTCCTCCGGGTCCAGGAACAACCCGTTGATGGTGAAGTCTCTCCGTTGTGCGTCTTCGGCGGCGGTGGTGAAGCGGACGGAGTCGGGGCGGCGGCCGTCGGTGTAGGTGCCTTCGGTGCGGAAGGTGGCGACCTCGACGGTGCTGGGACCGTGGCGGACGAGGATGACGCCGAATGCGGCGCCGACGGCCTGGGTGTTCGTAAAGAGCGCGCGGACGCGCTTGGGCGGGGCATCGGTGGCGACGTCCCAGTCTTTCGGCGTGCGGCCCATGAGCAGGTCGCGAACGCACCCGCCGGCGAAGTAGGCGACGTGCCCGGCCTGGCGGAGGCGCAGGAGCACCGCGACGGCGTCCTCGCGCCGGCAGGGGGGCTTGTTGGGGGTGATGGGGTTGACGGCGTCGTCCATCGGTGGGGTCGGTTGTCGGGCGCGGGGGTGGGGGTTGTCAATCGCTTTGTGAGGTGCCGCGACGCCGCGAAGCGACTGCCGAGGGCCATGGCTTGGGCGGCGGGCGTTGGGCGACTGGGGCGTGAGCAATCTCGTCCGTTTGCGTGCAAATCTGACAGGGGCATCAATGCGTTCGCGACGGACGGGTTCGCGTCAGAAAATCTCGCGCCGGTGCGTTGACACTCGGTTTTGGATGTGCATACTATCGGCCTGTCGGACGGTATTTAGAAGTCGAGGTTCCCCCCCTTCCTCCTTCTCCCGTCCGGCTTTTTTTTGCCCACACCGAACCCGAACGGAAACCTTCCGTTCGGGTTCTTCGTTTGGGGAATGCGTTGATACGGCAGGGTGCGCTGAGGCGTGGTGGAAAAGGACGCGTCGCGGCGGCGGGTTGATTTCGCACGCTGAAGCGTGCCCTACTTCCCGGCGGTAGCGGTGGGCGCGAGTTGGGCGAGCTTTGCGAGGAGCGTGTCCGTGCCGTAGATGGCGGGGATGATGACGGGCTGGTCGTAGCCGGGGGCATAGATGGCGGTCAGGGGGATCCCGCCGGCGGGGTTAAACTGCTTGAGTAGGGGCCAGCCGGGCGCGTCTTCGCTGGTCAGGTCGGCCTTGACCAGGAGCACGTTGTTCTGGCGGAGCGCGTCGAGTGCGCGGGCGTCGTGGTAGACGTTGAGCTCGACGAGCTGGCAGTTGTAACACCAGGTGGCCGTGAACTTGATCAGGACGATGCGGTTGGCCTTTCGGCCGGCGGCAACGGTTTCCTCGGAGTAGGGCGTCCACTTCGCCTCGGCGGTCGTGCCGGCGCCGCGCGACGTGCCGCCCGCGGGCTGGCCGTCGAACCAGCCGGAGTATCGCCCGGAGAGTAGGACGGTGGACGACAGCATGAGCACCGCCAGCAACGCGCTGATGGCCACGGGCGCTGCGTTCTTCGAGAGCTGGACGGTCCGCGCGAGCAGGTAAAACGCGGCCATCGCCGCGACCGGCACCGTCGCCCACCAGCCGATCACGAATCCGCCGAGGCGCGACGCGATGAAGTTGACGGTGAAGCCGAGCATCACGAAGCCGAGCATCTGCTTGAACAACTCCGACCAAGGACCGACGCGCGGGAACTTCCGGGCCAACTCGGGATAGGCGGACATGACGAGGTACGGCAGGGCCATCCCCGCGCCCGCGAGCAGCATCACGGCCACGCCTACGCTCGTCGGCTGCTTGGTCGCCCACCAGATGAGCGGGCCGAAGAACGGGCCGGTGCAGGGCGTCGACAGGACGGCCGTCAGGATGCCCCAGAGGTAATTCCCGAAGTACGTCTCGTGATTGGGCACGAACGAGTAGGCGCCCGCCGGCAGGTTGATGTTGAGGATCCCGAACAGCCAGAGCGTCAGGATGAATAGGACGACCGCCGTCCCCCAGAAGAAGTACGGGTTCGAAAACTGTTGCCCCCACGACAGGGACTTAAGGACGATGACCAGCACCGCGAGTACGGCGAACACGCTGACGATGCCCAAACTGAAGACGGTCGCGAGCAGGAGGGTCTTGCCACGGTGGTGGTGGGAGACCTCGACGAACCCGAGCACCTTGATCGGCAGCACTGGCAGGACGCACGGGACGATGTTGAACAAGATGCCCGCGAGGACCGCCTTCCACAGCGCGTCGAAGACGCTCGACGGCTCATCGGGATCTGATCCGCCCGCCCCCGGCGGGGGGCCGGCCTGGTTGGTGGACTTGGCGGCGGTCGTGCCGGGGGCGGTGGCGCGGGACGGGGGCGGGGGCACGGCCGAAGA
>DATHXE010000114.1:0-4171 GCA_035459845.1 Tepidisphaeraceae bacterium
GGCCAGCAGCGAGGCGCAGAACTTCGCGTTGTCCGCCAGGATCTGGCCCGGCGTCTTGCCGGTCGCCAGGCACGCGGCGTCGGTCCCGAGCGAGCGGATCTCGTCATGGTTCATCATCCACCCGCCGGCCACGTCGTTCCAAAGCTTCTTCATCCGCGTGGCCTGATCGGTCAGGATCTCCGGCATCTTCGGGTCCGACGGGCAGGCGCACACCTGGTGGTCGTAGATCATGTGCGGGTGGTACCACGACACGCGCAGGCGCGTGCCGTCCGACAGCCCTTTGGTCTTGATCGGCGGCGACGCGTGAAACACCTCGTACTCGCCCGCGTACGGCACCATCCCCGACTTGGGGTCCTTGATCGGCTCGAAGTCCTTGCCCTCGGTCAGTTCCTTGCCGGTGGCATCGTCCTTCACGGCGATCGGCGTGCCCTGGCGGCGCAGGACGTTGAGCAGCCCGACCTCCTCGATCTTCCAATCCCGCCACTGAAGTGTTCCGGTCGCCTTGGACCAGACGCCGAGGTAGACGTTGACGTCCGCGTGCCCGAGCGTGTTGAACGTGACGTGGTGGGTCGTCCAGTCCTGCGTCGGCTTGGCCTTGATCTCCGTCCAGTTGAGGGTGGTCGGGATGCGGAGCGATTCCTGGTTGGGCTGATCGCCTTTCGGGTTGCTCGCCAGCACTTTTACTTCGGGCTTGCCGGTGTACTTGTCGGTCTTCACCTGTACCGAAATGTGGTGGTGCCGGAAGGGCTTGAGCGACAGCTTCTGGATCAGCCGGGCGTTGTTCTTGTTATCCGCGACGGTCGCGACGCCGCCCGCGAGCTTCACCTCGTCGTCGATCGAGCTCCACTTCGCCTTGAGGGCTGGCGCGGGGTCCGATTCGAGCGTGGCGACGTTGTCCTTCACCACGAACAGCGCATCGCGCACCGGGAGCCCCTCGGCCAGGTTCGGGTCGCGCGACAGCAGGTCGTTGGAATACCCGACCGAGAACATCGCCGGCACGAGCGTGAGCTTGAGGTCCTTCGCGATCCCCTTGACCCGTTCGACGTTCTTGAAGTATCGCGCGTCCATGTCGGCCAGCCGCGAGAACTTCGAATCCGTGATCAGCACGTGCGTGTACCCCGCCTTGGCCGCCCGGCCCCAGATCTCCTGGGCCCGATCGACGTTTTTCTCGACCAGCATGTTGACCGGGTAGTAGAGCCAGAGTTGTTTCGGCTCCTCGGCGCGGGCCAGACAGGCGGACCAGAGAACGGCGAGCAGCGCGGCGCGGCGAATCATGGGCGGATCTCCTCTGAAAGGGGAATAGCGGCCGGAGCCTGCGCGCGTTGACGGGCGTTCAACCCTTCACAGATAAACCCGCCGACACCCGCCGTCACCCACCCTAAGCTCATAGGGGCGGTGCGCGCCCCACTATTGTGTTGAAACCGGCCCCGCGGGACGATGGAATACCCGGGCGGGGGTGGCGAAAGGGATTTCGGGGCGTTTGACGACGGCGGCGGCGACATGGCGATCAAAGTCCGGTGCCCACAATGCGCGAAGCTCGCCACGTTCGGCGACTCGGACGCGGGTCTCACCGCGCTGTGCGTCGCGTGCGGGGGGCGGTTCACCATCCCCGCCGTCTCGACCGCGACCGATGCGCCGGGCGACGCCGGCGCGCCGCAGAGCGCCCCGGCGGTCGGCCCGGGGTTCCTGGCGGCGGGCGGTGACTTCACGCTCCCCGCCCTCCCGCACACGCAAGCCGTCGCCGGCGTAGCGCAGGCCCCGGTCGTGCCGGCCGGGGCGCCGGAACTGCCGGCGGCGACGCAAACCGCTCGCGCCGGGTCGCTCTTTCCACCCGCCATGTCCACGGTCGCCGCGCTGGGCGGCGCCGGCTCGCCCCTGCTGGGCGAATCCGACTCCACAGGAGTCGGCGTGGTCCCCCAGCCGGCGGTCGCGCCGGGCCAGACGCTGGTCCCGGGTGCGTCCCGCGCGGTCGTCGCGCCGCCGCCGCCCCTTGCCGCGCACCGGTCGGCCCACCGCAAGCTCGCCTGGGGGCTGTCCGTCGCGGCGGTCGTCATGGTCGGCGTGCTCGTGGCGGTGATGGTCGCGGCGCTCCAGCCGTCGTGGGAGCAGGAGCGCGGCCCGGCGATCCGCGCACTCAAGGAGCAGGCCGACCGGCTGGTGATCGACAATCGTCCCGCCGGGGCGCACGACGCGTACAAGCAGATCGCCGATATGACGGCCGGGCGGACGATCCGCGACCCGGGCCTGCGGACGGTCGTGGAGAAGGCCAAGACTGCGCAGGACGAGCTGTTCGCCGTGCTGATGGAGCAGGCCAAGGCCCGGGCGCTCGCGAGCGCGGCGGCGACGACGAAGGTCGCGCCGCCACCGCCGCCGACAATGCCCGCTCCCATCCCGTCTGTGCAGGCGAGTCTTCAGGCCGGCAGGGGGGCGGCGTGGGGGATCGAGGCGGCCACCGCGGCGGTTAAGGCCCAGCCGGCGGCCCCGGTCGAGTCGCCCAAGCCGGCGATCGCGATCCGCCCGCCGTCCGATCGGGTCGCGCCGGCCAAGCGCCCCGAGTTCGCGCGGCGCGGCGGCCGCGGCGGGGGCGACGTGACCGACGAGGAGATCGGCCGGTCGATCCAGCGCGCCGTCGACTTCCTCCTGGCCAACTTCCGCGGCGGCCTGCTCCACGGCGGCCCGGACGGCGGGGGCAAGGGCGAGGCCCACTACGCCGGCACCGACGCGCTCTGCGTCTACGCCCTCCTGCAGGCGTCCTACGCGATCAAGGACGAGCGGCTCAACCCCAAGGGGCCGCTCATGAAGGAGATGATCGCGAAGATGAAGGACCTCCCGATGGAGCGGGGCCCGGTCGTCTACGCCCGCGGCATTCGCTCGACGGCGCTCGCGCTGCTCAACCGCCCGGAGGATAAGGAGGCGCTCAAGGCCGACGTGATGTACCTGGTGAACGGCCACAGCAACGGCGGGTACACCTACGTCGCCCAGGCGCGCACGTCCGGCCCCGGCGGGCGGTGGGACAACTCCAACTCCCAGTACGGCCTGCTCGGCGCCTGGAGCGGCGCGGAGGCCGGCATCGAGATCAACAGCAGCTACTGGATGGCCGTCGACGGGCACTGGTCGCGCGAACAGAACGACAACGGGACGTGGGACTATTCCGACCGCCGCGGCGGCGGCACCGGCCGGCTCTCGATGACGCTCGCCGGCATCGCGTCCCTGTACGTCACCCACGACGCGCTCGACGCCCCCAAGTACGGCACCACCGTCGGCCGCGACCCGTTCTCGCCCGGCCTCAAGAAGGGGCTGGATTACCTCGAAAAGGGCGACAACGCGATGCACGTCGACGGCGGGTACTCGCTCTACGGGCTCGAGCGCGTCGGGCTCGCATCCGGGTTCAAGTTCTTCGGCGAGCACGACTGGTACCGTGAGCTCGCCCGCCGGGTCGTCGATTCGCAAAAGGGCGGGGCGTGGAACGGGTCCTACGGGGTCGAGGTCAACACCGCCTATCACCTCCTGTTCCTCGCGCGCGGGCGGCACCCGATCCTCATGAACAAACTGCGGTTCGACGGCCCCTGGGCCAACCGCCCGCGCGACGTCGCCAACCTCGCCCGCCTCGGGGCCAAGGAGCTCGAGCGACAACTCAACTGGCAGGTCGTCCCCATCACCCGCGACTGGACCGACTGGACCGATTCGCCCATCCTCTACGTCTCGTCGCACCTGCCCCTGAAGTTCACGGACGAGCAGGTCACGAAAGTCCGCAAGTTCGTCCAGGCCGGCGGGCTGCTGTATACGCAGGCCGACGGCAGCGGCATCCCGGCGACGCGGTCGTTCGAAGACCTGGCGAAAAAGCTCTTCCCCGACTACGAGATGCAGGACCTGCCGGATGACCACGAGATCTACTCGATCCACTTCAAGCCCAGCCCCAGGCCCCGGCTCCGTTACGTGACCAACGGGGTGCGCGTGCTGATGGTGCACTCGTCGGCCGACCTGTCGCAGCACTGGCAATTGCGACAGGAGAAGACCAAGCGGAACCTGTACGAGTTCGGGATGAACCTGTTCCTGTACGCCAGCGGTAAGGCCGACCTGAAGAACCGCCTGGCGTCGCCGGTTATCCCCGCGCAGGCCGCGCCCGGTGGCGGGCGGCTCAAAGTCGCGCGGGTCAAGTACGCCGGCGCCT
>DATHXE010000115.1:0-4778 GCA_035459845.1 Tepidisphaeraceae bacterium
ATGAAGGTCTCCGAACTCTTCTACTCCGTCCAAGGCGAGGGCAAACTCCTCGGCGTCCCCTCCGTGTTCGTCCGCGCCTCCGGCTGCAACCTCCGCTGCTCGTGGTGCGACACGCCCTACGCCTCCTGGGACCCGCAGGGCGAAGACCTCCCCGTCGACACGATCGTTGAAAAAGTCCGCGCCCTCGCCACGGGCGTCTGCCACCACGTCGTGTTCACCGGCGGCGAGCCCGCGATCATGCCCGACGCCGAGCCCCTTTGCGCCGCCCTCAAATCCCTCGGCTACCACATCACTCTCGAGACCGCCGCCACCGTCTACAAGCCGCTCGCCATCGACCTGGTGTCCCTGTCGCCGAAACTCTCCAACTCCACGCCGCACGACCGCGACGGCGGCAAATACGCCGCCGCCCACGACCGCCAGCGCATCAACGTCGACACGATCCAGAAGTTCATCGACACCGCCCCCGACTTTCAGCTCAAGTTCGTCGTCAGCACGCCCCAGGACGTCGCCGAGATCGACGCCCTCCTCCCCCGACTCCGAAACGTGAAAAACACCGACGTCCAGGTGATGCCCGAAGGCATCGACGCCGCCACCCTTTCCGAACGCTCCCTCTGGCTAGCCGACCTCTGCAAACAAACCGGCTGGCGCCTCAGCCCCCGCCTCCACGTCATGATTTGGGGCAACAAGCGCGGCACGTGACGGCGTAACGA
Source organism: Tepidisphaeraceae bacterium (assembly GCA_035459845.1). GTDB lineage: Bacteria > Planctomycetota > Phycisphaerae > Tepidisphaerales > Tepidisphaeraceae > DASPKW01. The sequence continues at coordinate 711 of DATHXE010000115.1, forward strand.
TTAACGATTAATGCTTAATCACCCCAAGCCCCTTAAGCATTACTCGTTAATCGTTACCCTCGCGACAGCCCCCGACCACCGACTCGCCAAACCTATGCACCGCCTCCCCTGGCAAGAAGAACTCGCGATCGTCGACCGCACCATGCGGGCCATCTCCCGCGTCTCCGACCCCGAGGAGCTCGTCCAGATTTACTGGCAGAACATCGGCCAGCTCATGCCGATCCACGACTTCGTCTCGGTCTCCCGGCGCGAGCTCGACCGCCCGCGCTACCGCATCACGCGCTCGTCGCGGTTCACGGAGGACATCAACCCGTGGACGCAGCGCGACCGCCTGCCGCTGCTCTCGGGCGGCCTGCTCGCCGAGATCGCCTACGCCAACCAACCGGTGATGATCGAGGACCTCCCCGCCCGCCTCGCGCCCGACGACCCCGCCCACTTCTACCTCCAGGGCTACCAGACCCTCATCGCCAACCCCCAGTACGACAACGGCGAGAGCCTGAACATGACGGCCCTGCTGCTCGAGCCCGGCCACGACTTCGACTACTCGCTCATCCCCACGATCGTCTGGCAAGGCGGCCTGTTCGGCCGAGGCACGCAGAACCTCGTACTCCGCAACGAGCTGTCCAGGGCGCTCGCCTCCCTCGACCGCGAACTCCAGTCCGTCGGGCAGATCCAGAAGTCGTTGCTGCCGGAGACGCTGCCGGACATCCCCGGCTTCGAGCTCGCCTCCCACTACCGCACCAGCGCCCGAGCGGGGGGTGACTATTACGACTTCTTCCCGATCTCCCCCGATCCGCAATCCGAAATCCGCAATCCGAAATCCACCCACCGCCACGGGGTTTTTATCGCCGACGTCTCGGGTCACGGCACCCCCGCCGCGGTCATCATGGCGATCACCCACGCGATCGCCCACGCCGACCCGCGCGCGCACACGCCGCCCGCCGTCCTGCTGTCGACGATCAACGACCGCCTCGCCCGTTCCTACACGCACGCCGGCACGTTCGTCACCGCCTTCTACGCCGTCCTCGACCCGGCCGCCCGCACGCTCACCTACGCCCGCGCCGGCCACAACCCCCCGCGCCTCGCCCGCGGCGGCCGCGTCATCCCGCTCGACCAGGGCGTCGCCGGCATCCCGCTCGGCATCGACCCCGACCAAACCTACGGCCAAGCCACCTGCGCCATCGAGCCCGGCGACTACCTCCTCCTCTACACCGACGGCATCACCGAGGCCAAGGCCCCCCTGCTGCCCGGCCTCGCGGCCCACAACCTCCTCGGCACCGAGGCCCTCGACGCCCTCCTCCTCCAATCCGCCGCCGCAGGAGACTCCGCCCAAGCCTGCGTCGACCGCATCCGCGCCGCCGTCGCCCGCTTCTCCGAAGACGCCCCGCCCGCCGACGACGAGACGCTCATCGCGATCCGGTGCCTCTGAGTCGGTCGGCAACGCGCTCGATCTCGCTCGCCGAGTACCGCTCTTCCCGAATCGCCTCCACCCACTCTTGCGGGATTGCTTCCCGCCCGAGAAACGCCCCCGAGATCGCCCCCGCCATGCACGCGATCGTGTCCGTGTCCCCGCCCGCGAACACCGCCGCGCGGATCACGTCCGCGTACGAATCCGGGTGCCGCATGAAGCAGTACAGCGCGAACGGCACGGACCCGTGCGCCGTCACGTCCGTCCCGAGCACATCGGCCATCGCCGCGCGCGGGGCGCCCGCCGCCAGCCCCCGCTCGATCTCGTTTAGCGCGCGGTCGAATGGCGTCGTGTCCCACAACAGTTCGGCAAACCGCGCCAGCCGCTCCCGCGCCCGCTCCAGATATTTCCCCGCCGCGAACGTGCCCTGCGTGACGGCCGTCGCGACCATCACCGCCTGCAGCGCCGCCCCCTGAATCGCCAGCGGATGAGAATGCGTCGTCCGCGACGACTCGGTCGCCACCCCCGCCGCCCGCTCGACGTCGTCGTGAAACACCAGGCCGATCGGCCCCACCCGCATCGCGCTCCCGTTCCCGTACGACCCGTGCGGGAAGCTGGCGGTTGCCAAGTCGCGCCACTTCTCAGGGAATCGCGGGTACAGCCGCAAGATCGCCTCGGTCGCCGGCCCGTACCGCCGCCACGGCTCGTACGCATCGGCGAACCGCGCGAGCAACCGCTCGGGCAGCGCCGCCTCCCCCGCGATGAGCCATTCGGCCACGCACAGCGTCATTTGCGTGTCGTCGGTAAACCGGCCGACCTGCCACTCCGGCCCACTGAACTCCGCCACGGCACCGGCGGCGAGGATCTCATCCACCGACCCGTACGTGCGGGCGATGTACCCGGGTGACTCCGCCTCCACCGGCGCGCCGGCCACGTCGCCGACGGCCGCGCCGAGCAGGCACCCGCGATACTTTTCCGTGAGGGAGATCATGTCCGTGACGTGCCCGTCCGCGCCATCATACAAACGGGTATTCTCCCCCCTATACCCTGTCCCTCAAACCCGATACCCTGCCCCGCCCGCCGTGAAGCTCAACCCCGAACAAGAACTCGTCGCCTCGCACACGCTCGGGCGGATCCTCACGCTCGCCGGGCCAGGGTCGGGGAAGACGCGCACGCTCACCGAGCGCACCGGTCGCTTGATCCGCGGCGGGGCCAATCCCGCCTCCCTCCTCTGCCTGACGTTCACCAACAAGGCTCGCGATGAGATGCGCGACCGCATCACCCACGCGTTCGGGGGCGCCGCCGCCAAGGTCTTCATCTCCAACTTCCACGGCCTCTGCGGCATGATCCTCCGCCGGCTCGCCCAGCCGATGGGCTACACCGACCGGCTGACCGTGATCGACCAGGACGACCAGTACGATCTGATCGCCCAGGTCGCCCGCAAGCGCGGGCTCGAGCTGACCAAGCCGGCCGCCAAGAACCTCGCGTTCGTCTGCAACGACTGGCGCGAGAACCTCGGCGACGCCGACGATCTGGTCCGCGTCTCGCGCGGCAAGCTGTCCGAGGCCGAGCTGCGGGTGATCGAGCGCTACGTCTCCACGCTCCGCGAGCGCAACCAGTGCGACTTCTCCGGCCTGCTCTCCGAGACCGTCCGCCTGCTCCGCGACTTTCCCGAGGTGCGCGACAAGCTCCAGAAGAAGTTCCGCTTCATCCAGGTCGACGAGTTCCAGGACACCAACGTCGCGCAGATCGCGATGGTCGAGATGATCACCGGCCCGGAGGACAACGTGCTGGCCGTCGGCGACGGCGACCAGTCCATCTACGCCTGGCGCGGCGCCAGCCCCGACGCGATCCCCAACTTCATCGAGGCGGGGAAGAAGAAAACGGGCCAGTGCAAGGTCGTCAAACTCGGCACCAATTACCGCAGCACGCCGCAGGTCGTCGCCGTCGCCGACAAGCTCATTCGCCACTGTGCCGACCGCATCCCCGTCGAGTTCACGACGGTTCATGCGGACGGCGAGCCGGTCAAGTGCGCGAAACTTCCGACCCCGGAGGACGAGGCCAACGTCGTCGCGATGAACATCGAGGCGGTCATGAAGTCCGGCACGCACCCGCGCGAGATCGCCGTCTTTTACCGCACCAACGACATGAGCCGCCTCGTCGAGCAGTCGCTCGCCAAGCGGCAGATCCCGTACAAGGTCGTCGGCAGCGGCAGCTACTACGACCGGATGGAAGTGAAAGACGTCCTCTCGATGCTCCGCTTCCTCTGCAACCCGAAGGACGGCATCTCGTTCGCCCGCGTCGCCAACAAGCCCGCCCGCGGCATGGGCGATGCGCTCGTCGGCCGGCTCGAGGCCTTCGCCGAGCGGCACAAGATCGACCTCATGCACGCGATGAGCGACCAGGTGCTGCCCCACATCCGCGACGAGAACGACAAGCCGCTGTCCGACGGCGCGCTCAAAGCCTGCCGGGCCACGCGGTGGGTCTTCGACGTCCCGACCGACGGCCACACCGTCGCCGAGATCGCCAACGCCACGCTCGACCGCTCGAAGTACGACGACTGGCTCAAGGACAAGTATGAGGAGAAGGAGGAGTACGAGAACCGCAAGCGGAACGTGAACGAGCTGGTCAATGCGATCGCCGAGTTCTGCCGGACGAGC
>DATHXE010000116.1:0-6083 GCA_035459845.1 Tepidisphaeraceae bacterium
CACGTTGATCGCCGGGTCGGTCAGGTGCTTGTAGGCCAGCGGCGCGAAGCAGGCGACAAACCCCGCCGCCGCCGCGATCACCGTCCGCCGTCCGACGACGTCGCGCCACCGCGCTCTCCACGCCCGCCACGTCACGAGGACGATCGCCAGGAGAAGGACGGGCAGGTAGATCCGGATCGCCGCATACCCGTAACACGCCACCCCGGCGCCCACGCCCGCCGTCGCCGGCCAGACGATCCCCCTCCGCTTCGTCCGCGCCGGGCCCTGCTCCGCCGGATTCCCCGCGATCGGCAACCCCGCCTTCAACACCAGCGCCACGACCGCCAGCGACAGGAACGGCGTGATGTTCGCCTCGTGTCCCCACCGGTTGTGCTGGACGTGCCAGGGGTCGACCGCCAGCAGCGCGGCCGCCACCAGGGCAACGGGCCGGTCGAACAGCCGCCGCCCCACGAGGTAGATCAGCGCGACCGCCACCACGCCAAAAGACGCCGCCGGAAGTCGCGTCGTGCACACGCCCATGCCCCCGATCGCCTGGAACGGCAACAGGAGGTAGAGGAAGAGCGGGCTACGGTTGTCCCCGAACGCCCCCGTGTAGAAGACCGGCAGGAATTCCCCGTGCTCGTCCGTCGCCCGGTCGTGCAGGCACCACGCGTTCCACGCGTTCGAGGCCTCGTCCACCTGCAACCCGCCCGGCGAGCCGTCACAGTCCCAAAGCCGCACCCCCGCCGCGACCAGCAGGATCAAGCCGAGCCCGACGCGGGGCCACCACCGGCCCGGTGACGACGGTCGCGATGAACCATTCGCGCCTTCGGGTTGCTGCCGTTGCTGACGTGCCACGTCGGGAATCTAAACCGGGTGAAGCGGATTCACCACGGCGGGCACATCGGCGCGAACGCCCGATCTATCCCACCTGAGCCAGGTCGATCGAGTCCCCGAACATCTTCATCAGCGCCAGCCGCAGCTCCGCGTGCTCGGGCCTCTTGAGCCGCAGGTCCGACTCGAGCAGGGCGAGCGCGTCCTCCTTGGCCTGCTGCAGGAGGGCCAGCTCCTGAGTGATGTCGGCCAGCTTGAACTCGGGCAGGCCGTGCTGGCGCGTGCCGAAGAACTCGCCGGGGCCGCGAAGTTGCAAATCCGTCTCGGCGATCTCGAAGCCGTTGGTGGTCCTGGTCAGCGCCATCAGGCGCTCGCGGGCGGGATCGTTCTTGGGGTCGCCGATCAGCAGGCAGAAGGACGGGTGCTCGCCGCGCCCGACGCGCCCGCGGAGCTGGTGGAGCTGCGACAGGCCGAAGCCGTCCGCGTTCTCGATCACCATCACGGTCGAGTTGGGCACGTCGATGCCGACCTCGATGACCGTCGTCGCGACCAGCACGTGGGTATGCCCGTCGCGGAACGCGGTCATCACGGCGTGCTTCTCCTCGGTGCTCATCTGCCCGTGCAGCATCGCCAACTTGAGCCCCGACAGGGGGCCCGCGCCGAGCCGCTCGAACTCCTTCTTCACGCTCTTGGTGTCGTCGAGCCCCGTGTACTCGATCTGCGGGACGACGATATACGCCTGCCGGCCCTGCTCGACCTGCCCGCGCACGAACTCCCACGCGACCGCCGCCTGCGTCGACGGCAGCCACCGCGTCTTGATCGGCTGGCGGCCGGGCGGCAGGTGGTCGATCGTGCTGACATCGAAGTCGGCGAAGTACGACAGCGCCAGCGTCCGCGGGATCGGCGTCGCCGTCATCACCAAATAGTGTGGCGACAGCCCCTTCCCCTTCAGCACCGCCCGCTGCCGCACGCCCAGCTTGTGTTGCTCGTCCACCACCACGATCCCCAGGTTGGCGAACTCGATGTCCTCGGCGATCAGCGCCTGCGTGCCGACCGCAATGTGCACCTTTCCGTTCGCCAGCGCCCGGAGCAGGCCGCCCTTGCTCTCGCGCTTCGTCCGGCTTGTGTACAGCTCGACCGTGACGCTCGACGACCCGAGCAGGCGCGTCAGCGTGAGGTAATGCTGCTCGGCCAGCACTTCCGTCGGCGCCAGCAGCGCCGCCTGCAACCGGTTGGCGACCGCGCACAGCATCGCGTACAGCGCGACCACCGTCTTCCCGCTTCCCACATCCCCCTGGAGCAGGCGGTTCATCGGCCGGTCGCCGCGGAGGTCGTTGAGGATCTCCCAGATCGCGTGCGTCTGCGCCTCGGTCAACTCGAACGGGAACCGCGCGCGGATCCGCTGGTCCAGGAGCTTGTCGACCCGCAGCACCGGCGCCGTCACCCGCCCGGTGCGCAGCTGCTTGGCGATCCCCAGCCCGAGCTGCATCAGCATCAGCTCGTCGTAGATGATCCGCCGGCGGGCCTGCATCGCCTCGCGGTAGCTGCTCGGCTGGTGCACGAGGCGGTACGCGTCCTGCCGGCTGATCAAACTCCGCTTCACCTGAAGCGGCGCGGGAAACCACTCGCGCACGTTCGCGACCGCCGACTCGAGGTTCGCCTGGACGATGCGCTGGATTTGTTCGGAAGGTAGTTTCGCGCTGGCCGGGTAGATGGGCCGGAATTGGCTCTCCGTGATCGGGGCCGCGTTCTCCTCGATGACCCAGAACTTCGCCTGGCTCATCTGCGGCAGGTTGCGGAAGAACCCGACCTTCCCCTTCACGCGCAGGAACTTCCCGGGGTGAATGCTCTTCCGCAGGTACGCCCCGTTGAACCAGACGAGTGAGAGGGTGCCGGTGCCGTCGTCCAGCGTCGCCTCGAACCGCGGCGGGCGGGATGAGATGTAGTCGACCGCCACCACCTTCCCGTGGGCCGTCTGGATCGGGCCGGCGTCGAGCTGGTTGATCGCCCGCTCTTCGGTCTCGTGCTGGTACGTGCGCGGAAAGTACTCGAGCAGTTCGCCGAGCGTGTCGACGCCGAGCTCTGACAGGAGCTTGGCGCGCGCCGGCCCGACCTGCGCCAGATGTTCCACGGGCGTGGACAACGGGAGCTGGCGCGCGGACGCGCCGACTTCGGCGACGTCGGTTTGTTCCTCACGTGCCCGGGATGCCATCGGAGCGGCATTGTAGTCGCGCGCGACGCCGGCCGCACGGAACCGGGGAGGGCGAGGTTCCGTCCGAGCCGTTTCCTGGTTCGCTCACGGCCGCGTCGCGAACCGCCCGATCCCCGGCTGCGCAAGCCGACAGTAGTCATCCGTCGACATCGTCACCGCCTCGTTGTGCGTCCCCGCCTGGAACGTGAGGCGCTGGCCGTGCATGAGCGACTCGTCCGCGAACGTCGGCAGGCCGAACAGCGCGCCGATCGGCGGCTCGGCCCCCAACTCGCAGTCGCGGAACACCTGCCGCACCTCTTCCTCGCTGGCGATCCGGACGTCGTCAGCCTCGAGCTCGTTCTTGAGCGCGTCGAGGTCCACCTTGTCCGGCGCAGGCAGCGCGCACAGGACGAGCTGCCCATCCGCCTCCACCAGCACGGGCTTGGCAACCTGCCGTCCCGGCACGTGCTCGGCCTGCGCCAAGTGCTGGGCCGTGAACACCGTGGGGTGCTCGGTCATCTGGTAACGGACGTTGAACCGATCGAGGTATGCTTGAAGATCCATGACGGGCCTCCGCGGGCACGAGGGTTCGATGGATACCGGACGTGTATCTTTGAATTTAACGCGCGCCGCGCGCGACGGGGTAGAAAAGTCGGAATTTCTTCGGCGAAATCGCAGCCCGCGCCTGTGCGGTTGAATCGCCGCAGAGCTCACAGAGGCACAGTGGGGCGGAAGTGCGAAGAAGTGACTAGACGCATGCGAGTCGCCGACGTGATCTTCACAACTCTCAACTCACATCTCTCTTCTCCTCTCCACTCTGTGTCTCTGTGAGCTCTGTGAGCTCTGTGGCGATTCGCATCCCGCGTCTTGATTTGACCGCCCCCCCATCAATAATCCGCCTAACATGAAGCGACCGGCCGTCTTCTTCGACCGCGACAACACGCTGATCGTCTCCGACGGATATCTCGGCGACCCTGAAAAAGTCGTTCTCGTGTCCGGCGCAGCTGACGCCGTCGCGCGGGCGCGAGAGTTGGGGTATGCGGTCGTCGTCTTCTCCAACCAGTCCGGCGTCGCCCGCGGCATGTTCTCCGAGGAGGACGTGCAGGCCGTCAACCAGCGAACGGATGAGCTGTTGAAGGCGGACAACCCGGCCGCCGTGATCGACCGTCACGAGTTCTGCCCCTTCCACCCCGACGGCACGATCGACGTGTACGCCCGCGAGTCGGACCGCCGCAAGCCCAAGCCGGGCATGATCCTCGCCGCCGCCAAGGCGATGGCGCTCGACCTCGAGCAGAGCTGGGTGATCGGCGACGCCGGCCGCGACATCGAAGCAGGCAAGGCGGTCGGCTGCCGGGCAATCCTGTTTCACGATCCATCCCTCAAGAAAAGTCCGGCGGCGGAACAGCCGAGCTCGGCCGTGCCCGATTACATCGCCGCCACCCTCGCCGAGGCGATCGACCACATCGCCGCGAAGATGAGCGAGCTGCGCAGCGCCGCCGAGCCCATCCCGGCCGAGGCGCGGGCCACCAAATCCAGCGCCGCGGCCGCCGACGAGCATGAGCCCGTCGCTACCGCCTCGATGCGGATGGCGCACGCGGCCGAGCCGGCTGCGCTCGACGTCGTCGCGCCCGCCGTCACCCCCGCACCAGTTCGCGACGCGATTGTCACGGCCGCGCGATCAACCGCAGTCGCTACTCCGGCGTCGTCTAACGGCGCGTCAACCGCGCCCACCGCCAAGCGCGTGCCCAAGGTGGCGATCGGATCGAAGTACGTCCCGCCCGGCGGCGGTGGGGTCGGCGTGACGCCCGCTCGTCCGTCCCCCGCGGTCGGATCCGACGTCGACCCACCCGCGCGCGAGCCCGTACCCGTCGCGGTCCGTTCGCCCGTCGCGCAAAAGATCGCCGCGCGCGAGGCCGAGGAGCGCCCGCCCGAGCCCCCGCCCATCGCCTCCGACCGCGTCGAGGGCCTGCTCGAGCAGATCTTCCTCGAACTCCGCCGCGGCCACGAGCAGCACGAGGCCGACTTTTCCGTCTCCAAGCTCCTGGGCGGCGTCGTGCAGATCCTGGTCCTGGGCATCCTGTTCCTCGCCTACCTCAAGCGCGGCGACCAGGAATCCCTCCAGACGCACCTGCTGCTCGCCGCGACCCTGCAGACGATGACCGTCTCGCTCCTGATCATGAGCCGGCAGAAGTAGGCGCTCGTGCGATCCGAACCACGTTCAGACGACGTGAACGGCTCCTCCCAACTGGATATCGGACCCACCGGACAGTACAATTCCTCCGACTTCCCGTGCTGCGGCTTTTCGCTGACCGACGGGGCTTTTTTCGGACCCGTCAGTCAGACCGGGCACTTCCGCGACGTCACTGGAGTCGGAAGGTTTAACGGTCTATGGCACTGCACTCGTCCATCCTGACTCCGGGGGCCCAGCCGGGCGCGGGCGCCCTGTCGTCCGCGCTCTCCGCGAACGTCCTGGTCCTGAACAAATTCTACCAGGCCATCCGCGTCGTCAACGTCCGCCGGGCGTTCTCCATGCTCTGCCGCCAGATGGCCGAGGTCGTCCACATCGAGACCGACCACGCCGGCCAGAGCACCTGGCAGAACTTCAACTTCGAGTCGTGGCAGGAGGTCTCGGCCGCCAAGGCCGAGTTCGAGCCCGACGGGTTCGACTGGATCCACACCGTGCGGTTCCAGATCGCGGTGCCCAAGATCATCCGCCTGCTGATCTACGAGAAGCTCCCCCGGCAGGACGTGAAGTTCAACCGGCGGAACATCTACGCCCGGGATTCCAACCGCTGCCAGTATTGCGGGCGGAAGTTCCCGACGACCGAGCTGTCGCTGGACCACGTGCTCCCGCGCAGCCAGGGCGGCAAGGCCAGCTGGGAGAACATCGTCTGCTGCTGCCTGAAGTGCAACGTCCGCAAGGGCGGCCGCACGCCCGACCAGGCGCACATGAAGCTGATCACCAAGCCGGTCAAGCCCAAGCGGAGCCCGGTGATCAACATCCGCTTGGCCGACGAGCGGTACGCGTCCTGGAAGCAGTTCCTGGACAACGCGTACTGGACGGTCGAGCTGAAGTAGC
>DATHXE010000117.1:0-7490 GCA_035459845.1 Tepidisphaeraceae bacterium
CGCGGGCGGCGGTCGTCGTCGTCGTAATCGTCGATCGTGCGGGTGCGGCGGGCCATGGCGGGGCAAAGTGTATCGGCCCGCGCGCGATTTCGCGCGGGGGGCGGATGGCCTTATGATCCGCCGGCGACATGGCCGGTGATGGCGACGACATACCGCGGTCGGAATTCAGCGTGCGCGCGCTGGGGGTGCGCAAGCGGTTCAAGGGCGTGACGGCGGTCGACGGCGTGTCGGTCGACGTCCGCCGGGGCGAGTTCTTTTCGCTCCTCTGGCCCAGCGGGTGCGGGAAGACGACGCTCCTGCGGATCATCGCCGGGCTCGAGACCGCCGACGAGGGGGCGATCGTCGTCGACGACCGCGACGTGACGCGCGTGCCGGCCCACCGCCGGCCGGTGAACATGGTGTTCCAGCAATACGCGCTGTTCCCGCATTTGACCGTCGAAAAGAACGTCGGGTTCGGGCTGCGATACGCCAAGGCGTCGCGCAAGTGGGGCGGCGGGACGGCACTGGGATATGCCGGGGATGCGCCGGCGCGGGACCGCGTCGAGCAGGCGCTGGCGATGGTGCGCCTCCAGGGCCTGGGCGCGCGATACCCGCACGAGCTCTCCGGCGGTCAGCGGCAGCGCGTCGCGCTCGCCCGGGCGCTGGTGCTCGAGCCGCGCGTGCTCCTGTTGGACGAGCCGCTCGCCGCTCTCGACCAAAAACTGCGGAAGGAAATGCAGGTCGAGCTCAAGCACCTCCAGCGGCGGCTCGGCATCACGTTCGTCCTGGTCACGCACGACCAGGAGGAGGCGCTCACGATGAGCGACCGCGTCGCGGTGATGAACGCGGGCCGGATCGAGCAGCTCGACACGGCCCGGCGGGCGTTCGAGCGGCCGGCGACGGCGTTCGTCGCCGACTTCATGGGCGCGGGAAACTTCTTAAGCGCGCGAGTCGTGCAGCGCGACGGCGCGATCGTGATGGTCGCGTCGCCCGCGGGGTACGAGACGGTCCTGCTCGCCGGCGAAGACGTGCGGACGCCGGGCGCGGCGGTGCGGTTCGTCGTCCGCCCGGAGCGGTTGCGCCTCGTGCCGGCCGAGCCCCCCGCGTCCGCGGCGCGCGCGTGCATGGAAGTGACGATCGAAGAGCGCCTCTACCAGGGCGTGGCGACGACGTGGACGGTCCGCAACACCGCGGGCGAGCGCCTGACCGTGTACGACCCCAACGACGACGCCCAGGCGGGCGAGGAATTCGTCGTCATGGGCAAGGCGTGGGTGTGTTGGGACCCAAGGGATGCCGTGGTGGTTTAGATCGATCCCGTTTAGCCGCGACCCGAAGGGTGAGCGTCAAGCGAACCCGCAGGGGAGCGCGATTCGCGTAGCAGCTCAAGAATCGTGATTTCCCGCGACCGCACAACCTCCCTCTTCCAAGCCCTCCCCATCTGGCTCCTCCTGGGCGCGCTGTTGCTCCTGCCCGTCGGCACGCTCGTCCGCGAGAGCTTCCGCGCGCCGACGGAGGACGATGAGGCCGCCGACCTGGTCGTGTACGACCGCGCGATGACGCACTACCAGGCCGCCGTCGCCCCCGACGCGATGAAGGTGTACTGGCGCTCCTGCTGGGTCGGCGTGCTGACCGCGGCGATCACGCTGACCGTCGGCTACCCCGTCGCGTACTTCATCGCGATCGTCGCCAGGCCGCAGTGGCGGAATTTGCTCCTGATCGCGGTCGCCATCCCGTTCTGGACGAGCCTCGTGATCCGCACCAGCGCGTGGAAGCTGATCCTCGGCACGGGCGGGCCGATCGATCTGCTAACAAGATGGATGGGCGGCGGGGCGTTTGATCGGACCGACACGCCCCTCGCCGTGATCATCAGTCTGGTCTACTGCGAACTGCCGTTCATGGTGCTGCCGATCTACGCGTCGCTCGAGAAGCTCGACCGCACGCTCCTGTCGGCGGCGGCGGACCTGGGCGCGTCGCCGGGCCGGGCATTCTGGCGCGTGACCTGGCCGCTGACCCGCCCCGGCGTGCTGGCGGGGTGCGCGATCGTCTACATCGGCAGCGCGGGGCAGTACGTGATCGCCGAGCTGATGGGCGGGAACAAGTTCCCGCTCGCCGGGAGTTGGATCAACACGTACTTCCTGGGCGAGGCGCCGAACCGCCCGCGCGGGGCGGCGGTGGCGCTGGTGGTCATGGCAGGGATGCTCGCGAGCATGGTGGCGCTGTGGGGGATCGCGTGGTCGCTCGGGACGGGATTGAGATGGGTCGGAGCGCGGGTGGACGAGGTGATCGGCGCGGCCCGCCGAAAGCCCACGGAGCCTGCTCCGTGGGTTACTCGAACAGGTCAACTTGGCGCGGCATTCCTTAACCGCACATTTGGACTAAAAGCAATCACCTGGCTCGCAATGCTCTTCCTCTACGTCCCGATCCTCGTGCTGGTCGTGTTCTCGTTCAACGACGGTAGGAGCCAGGCGGTCTGGCGCGGCGTGACGGGCAAGTGGTACGCGGCGGCCGTGCACAACGAGGATGTGGCACGCGCCGTAAAGCACACGATCACCGTCGCCGCCGGTTCCACACTCGTGTCCACGATCGTCGGCACCCTCGCGGGTTTGGCGCTGGCCAAGCGGTTCCCCGGGCGCCGCGCCACGGCGGGGCTGCTCTTCGTCCCCGTCGTGATCCCGGAGATCGTGCTGGCGGTCGCGCTGCTGACGGCGCTGTCGGCCGTCCCGTGGGGCCAGACGGTCGGCGGCCTCGTGCTCGCGCACGCGACGTTCTGCACGTCCTACGTTGCGCTGGTCGTGCGGGCGCGGTTGGCGGGCTTCGACCGGACGCTCGAAGAGGCCGCGCGCGACCTGGGCGCGGGAAAGCTCGCGACGTTCTGGCGGGTGAAGTTCCCCCTGATCCTGCCCGGCATCCTCGCCGGCGCGATCCTGGCGCTGACCGTGTCGGTCGACGACTACCTGGTGACCGCCTACGTCCGGCCCGCGGGCTTCGACACGCTGCCGACGTACATCTACTCGAAGGTGAAGGGCGGGGTCACGCCGGAGGTCAACGCGGTGTCGACCCTCATGCTGGCGGCGACGATCGCGATCGTCCTCGCGGGCGCGTGGATCGGGCGCGACCGACGAACCGCTTGACCGAAACAAGAAGCCCACGGAACGGGTTCCGTGGGCTTTGGTGTGTGTGCAGTCGGAGTTTGTCGCGAACTACTTCACTTCGCCCTTGGCGGCGAGCGTCGCCATCACCGGGATCATCTCGCCGACGACTTTCTTCTTCTCGAAGAACAGGAACTGCCCGCGGATGTCGGCGATGAGCCGGCCGTTCTCGTCCCGGTCGAACACGACCTGGATGTCGTACGGCAGCAGGTGGTCGCGGTCGCCGCTCAGGAAGATGCCGTTTGGCGTGTCCGCGGGCTCGGCGCTGCCTGCCTTGTAGCGGAACTCGGCCTGCGCGAGGTCCTTGGGGTCGTCGACCGTCTCCATGCGCAACTCGAAGTAGTACCGGTTGCCGCGGTACGCCGGGCTGAGCACGTCCGGCGGGTCGTTGCTGGTCAGGAAGGCGACGACGTGGTCGCCCTCCTTGCGGAGGATCAGCTTGGCCTCGGGGAACTCGAACCAGTCGCCCCGGATGTTCATGTACGACGACTTCTTGACCGGGACGGCGCTGGCCTGCGTGGCGGCGGGCTGGGTCGTCTCCTTCGGCGGGACGAGCGCCACCGGGCGCGACACGGGCGTGCCCGCCGGGCGCGTCGCGGGGTTGAGGACGATTGACTTGTTGGACTTCCGCTCGCAGCCGAGGTTGGCTGCGGCCACGACCGCCCCGGCGCCGATGACGGCGGCGAGCAGCGTGCGGCGCAGGGTCCGTCCGCGTGTGATGTCCATAACTCCTCCGCTCGGTTGTGCCCGGATTCCTACCCTCCCGGGACACGACGGCGACAGCCTCGTACGATGAAGTATACCATTGCTTATGGCGCGAGAGACGGTATTTATCCCGGCCGAGTCGTCGACGTTGTGCGAATCCTGTGGATATACGCTAGACGGACTGACGGACGACGGCAATTGCCCTGAATGTGGCCAGTCCGTACGGCTGAGCCGGCTGGACGACGGGCGGACGACCCCCGATTGGGAGGCCCGCGGCGGCGTCGGGGGCTTTCTCCGCACCACCGCGAGCGTAATCTTCGGGCCCAGCGCCTTTTATCGGACGCTCGCCACGCGCGAAGGTTCGGGGCCCGCGCTCACATTCGGCCGGACGCAGTGGGTCCTATCGGCGCTTTTGCTAGGCTCGGCTTTATTCCAGCACGCAATGTGGTTCGGGGAAGTAGCGGCGTGGGCGTGGGTGCGCTCGCCGCGCGTCGCGTGGGCGGTGCTGGGATCGTCCGTCGCCGCCACGTACCTCGTCCTCTGGCTCACCACGCGCCTAGCCGCTTGGCTCACCGCTTGGGAGGCGGCGTACCGGGGCTACCGCCTGCCCAAGCCGGTCGTGCTCCGCGGGCTGTACTACCACGCGGCCCACTACCTGCCGGTGGGGCTTATCGCGCTCGCGACCACAGGCGGATACCGGTTCGCGGTTCAGCGCCAGTGGCTCGGCTACGAGACCGCATCGACCTACCTGATCGTGCTCTGCGCCGAGGTCGTCGTGTTAGCGGGTTACCTGTTCCGCACCTACTGGGCGGGCATGCGCAACATGATGTACGCGAACCGGTGACGGGCGCATGCGAAAGCCCACGGTGCTTGCACCGTGGGTTCCGCTATGCGTTTTGATCAGGATTTACGCGGCGCTCTGCGACCGCACGAACCGCTCTGCGACCGAACGATCCGCAAAGTACGCGCGGCCGAGCTCGCGGTCGACGACCAGGGCGTGCTGGCCGGCGCGCTGTTCGGAGCCGACGTCTGCGCCGTACGTGGCGGCGAGAGACTCGACCTCGTCGTGGAACGTCATCCACCCGCCCGTGCCGAACCCGTAGGAGTGGCCGTCGTTCCAGACGACCTCTTCGCCGCGCGGCTCGAAGTAGAAGAAGACGAACCGGTTACGGCCGAAGTAGCCGAGGCGGCGGGGGTCGATCCACTGTTGCTGGCGCTCGCCGAGGGTACGGAACCCCGCCGGGACCGTCGAGGTTTCGGCGCGGGCGTCGCGCGCGAACTCGAACCCGAGGCTTGTTGGGCAAGCGAGCTTCATCGGAACATGACTCCAGACGGCAACCACGGCAGCCTCATCTACAAGAACCGTGCCAGTCGCGCACGAGGGGCAAAGACGCTATAATCGGCCGGATTCTGACGCGCGATTATTGGGGGGCGATCAACGGCTGTTAAAGAGCGATGCAAAATGACCGCAGGGTGCGCACTCCGTGCGCACTGCCCGGCGATCGTGCAGCAGGAATTTGATTGGCGACCGTTTATGGGGCAGGGGAGGAGCGTCGGAACGGGAAAGGGGTGTCAGATCCAGCGATCGCGACACATCGCATGTCGTTGTCCAAAATAGATTTGGGGCGCAGCGGGGCGGGCGTTTATATTGTTGGCCGCGCCTTATAGATGCGGCCGGGGGCGCGCCCGGTAACAATGCCGCTCGTCCGGGAAACGGTCGATCGCCGCGACGGCGACGATTCCCGGGCGCGCTTCACCCTCGAGGAGGAGGGTGCATCCATGACCCTCGATTGGCTGTTCGGGTGGTGGAACCTGGTGTTCCTGGCGCCGTTTTTCGTGGCGCTGCTCTACTTGGGTGTTTATACCCTGACCGGGATCGGCGGGGGCGACGGCGACGCGCACATGGGCGGCGACCACGACGTGGACGCCGATGCGGACGTTGATGCGGACGCGGACGCGAATGTCGATGCGGACGTTGACGCGGACGCCGATGCCGATGCCGATGCGGAAGCCCAGGGCGGCGGCGCGAGCCAATTCGACGCGCACGGCGGTGGCCACCATGACGCGGAGGCGCGGGGCGGCGGCTCGGCGGGTGGGCCTCTGGCGATCGCGCTCTCGTGGCTCGGCGTCGGGCGCGTGCCGCTGAGCCTCTTGTTCATCGTGCTGATGTTGACGTGGGGAGCGGCCGGCTTCGTGACCAGCGCCTCCCTCCGCCCGGCGGTGGGGTGGGATGCGGCCCGGTGGTCGATCCCGGTCGCGGTGATCGTGTCGGTGCTGATCACGAAAACGGTCGTGGGATTGATCGGGCGATACGTCCCGCTGAACGAGTCGTACGCCGTCCGCCGACGGGATCTCGTCGGCCTGGTCGGGCAGGCGCTCTACGACATCACGCCCACGTTCGGGGTGGCGATCGTCCGCGACGGGCGCGGCGAATTGCGCCAGGTGCCGTGCCGGGTGGGCGAGGGCGTGGAGCCGATCGCCAAGAACGGTGCGGTCAAGCTGGTGGCGTACAACGAGGCGAGCGGGATGTTCTACGTCGCTCCGGGATGACGCGCGACGAGTCAATAGCCGAGGGCGGGAGCCCTCGGTTGCATGGGATCAAACACGACTAACGAGACGAATGTGGGAAAACAAAGATCGAAACACCAGGGCTGGGTGCCGCCCCCGACGGTGCCGCACGTGACGCCGCCCCGGCCGGTCGGGTCGGGTGTGCCGAACGACTGGTCGGACGGCCCGGCGGGCGAGCCGTATCAGGCCCCGGCCGAGGCGCACTACGCGACGCGGACGTCGGCGCAGCTCGCGCAGGATGCCGCGGAATTCGAGCGGGCGGCGCGGCGGCACGACGACCGGCCCGGGCCGGTCTGGCGGCCGGACCACGAGGCGAACGACTTACTCAAACACAACTCTCCTACGGAGCTCGTCATGATTCTGCTGATGCTATTCCTGGTCGGCGCGGCGCTGGCGGTCGTGCCGTGGACGAACGCGATCCCGAGCCTTGAGGGCGGCGGGAAGATCGTGCTGACGGTCGTCGGCCTGATCCTGCTGCTCGTGGTGACGATCATCGCCGTCATCACCCGCCTCTACCGCAAGACGTCGGCGAACATGGCGTTCGTCCGCACGGGCATGGGCGGCGTGAAGGTCGTCCAGGACGGCGGCACGCTCGTCATCCCGGTCGTGCACCAGGTCATTCCCGTGTCGATGGAGACGATGCGCCTGAACGTCGAGCGCCGCGGCCCCCACGCGCTGATCACCAAGGACAACCTGCGCGTCGACCTGTCGGCCGAGTTCTACATCAAGGTGCAGGCGAACGCCGACGACATCTTGCAGGCCGCCCGGTCGCTGGGTGGCCGCAACGTCCAGCCGGATGCGGTGAGCGAGCTGGTTCAGGAAAAGCTGGTCAGCGCGCTGCGAACGGTCGCGGCGACCAAGGAACTTGTCGAACTGCACGCCAAGCGCGATGAGTTCGCGTCGGCGGTGCAGGAGATCGTCACGCACGACCTGTCGAGCAACGGCCTGACGCTCGAATCGGTCACCATCTCCGCCCTCGACCAGACGGACCCTTCGGCCCTGCAGGAGCGGAACGTGTTCGACGCGCAGGGCCTGCGGAAGATCGCCCAGATCACCCAGCAGGCGAAGGTCGAGCGGAACGAGATCGAG
>DATHXE010000118.1:0-8706 GCA_035459845.1 Tepidisphaeraceae bacterium
GAACCCCTCCTCGTCGAGCTTGAGGCTCGGCCAGTAGTTCTTGAAGTACTTGGTCATCAGCTCGGGGCTGAAGAAGTCGATGCCCGCCGGCACCGGCGTGTGCGTCGTGAACACGCTGCTCGACATCACGCCCTGCCGCGCCTGGTCGAACGTCATCGTGCTGTCCGCCAGGATCACGCGGATGCGCTCGAGCGCCAAAAACGCCGCGTGCCCCTCGTTCATGTGGTAGACGTTCGGCTTCACGCCCACGGCCTCGAGCGCGCGGACCCCGCCGATGCCCAGCACGATCTCCTGCCGGATGCGCATCTCCGTCCCGCCGCCGTACAGCCGGCTGGTGATGTCGCGGTCGCTCGGCGAGTTCTCCTGAAGGTTCGTGTCGAGCAAGTAGAGCGGGATCCGCCCGACCTGGCACTTCCACACTTGGCAGAAGACCGCGTTCTCCGGCATGTCGACCCGCACGTGCACAGGCGAGCCGTCCGTGTACCGGCACATCTCGATCGGCAGGTTGTAAAAGTCCTGCTCGGGGTAGGCTTCCTGCTGCCACCCGTCGGCCGACAGGTACTGCTGGAAGTACCCGTTGCGGTACAGCAGCCCCACGCCGCACAGCGGCAGCGCGATCTCGCTGGCGCTCTTGAGGTGGTCCCCGGCCAGAATGCCCAGGCCGCCCGAGTAGATCGGCAGCGACTCGTGGATTCCGAACTCGGCCGAGAAGTACGCGACCTGCAGCTTGGTCTCCGGGTGGTTTTCCCCGTACCAGCCCTTTTCTTCCATGTGCTGCTTGAACGCCTTATACGCGCGCTCGAGGTGCGCCAGGAAGCCCTCGTCCTTCGACGCCGTCTCCAGCTTGCTCTGCTGAATGATCCCCAGCAGCTTTACAGGGTTGTGGTAAACCTTATCCCAAAGGTCGCGGTCGAGCCGGCGGAACAACTCGACGCCCTCGGGGTGCCACATCCACCAGAAGTTTCGCGCCATCTCCAACAGCGGCTGGAGGTTCTCCGGCAGGTCCGGAAAGACCTGAAACGTCCTGATCGAGGGGGTAGCGAAATCAGCCATGATTAAAGTTCAATCCTTCCTGCATCACTCTCGGGCTAGCCGCTTCAGCGGCCAGTGGTTCACCCAACAACTCTCCCCCGCATACGTCGGACATCCTGTCCGTCCCCCGCAATTATCGACCCACCCCCGTCAATTTCTCGCACCTTCCGTCACGGCTTCGCCTCAATCCGCTTCACGTAAAACAGGCTGTCCGTCGCCCGCTGGCCCATGAAGTGCAAACTGACCGGGTATTTGAGCTTGCAGTCGTCGAAAAACTTGAAAACCCGCTCGCCGTGCTTGAACTGCCGTTCGAGATTGGCGTTCACCTGATCCTCAAGCTCGCCGGGAATCAGCCGTTGCCGGTCGTAATCCCAGTTCGGATCGATCCTTACCAGCAAATGGGCCTCTTCCCAGTCGATCGGGTAGCCGTGAATGTAGCCCTCCCCCGTGTTGGGCGTATAAAACCAGAAGCAGATGAATCGGTCCTTCCAGACGGTGGATGTGGCGTTGTCGGCCCCGGTGATCAATCGGGCGTGCGACGTGCGGATCGCCTGGCCCGCCAAAGGTTTGGCGAGCCAGACCTTGCGCTCCTTGCAGTCGTAGAGCCCGACGTGGGGGTACTTTCCGTTGAAGGAGTCGGTGCAAAGCTTGAGGTTGACCCGCGGGCCGGCCTCATCGGGAGGTTGGGCGGGGCGCTTGCCGAAACCGAACATGAGCGAAAAACCTTCGGGCGCTGAGCGCGGCGGTGGGGTTGGTTCGGCTCAGGATAGGCGATTGCGGGGAAAACTCAACCGCGAGCGTGGGCCGCTCACATGGTTGCGGTGAACAGGACGATCCGCTGGGAGCAGTGCGATCGGATGCGGCATACGGTCGTTCGAGCACTCGCGTCCGCGGGAGCGGCGCCCCCCGGTGTCCTCCCGCGACAAAGTCGCTTGGCTCCATCAGATCGGGAAGCTGCGCGCTACTTCCTGTTCAGGGCAAGGAGCTCCGTGATCCCTTCCTTCTCCGTGATCGCCTCGATTCGGTAGTGGTACGACTTCCGCCCGCCGGGCGGGAGCATGTCGAGCCACCCGCGCTCCTTGTCCTTGTCCCGGCCCTCGACCCCGCCGTTCGCCGGCTCGATCCCGCACACGTACTCGTGCTCGCCCCAGTGCTGCCAGTTTGCCAGGCGAGGGAACTCTTTCGTGTTGTAGAGAACCGCCAGGCCGAGCCCGAGCTTCTTGTTGGCGA
Organism: Tepidisphaeraceae bacterium; assembly: GCA_035459845.1. Classification (GTDB taxonomy): domain Bacteria; phylum Planctomycetota; class Phycisphaerae; order Tepidisphaerales; family Tepidisphaeraceae; genus DASPKW01. Next base: position 2,263 of record DATHXE010000118.1, read on the forward strand.
CGCCGACGACCGTGTTCCCGTCGCGGTCCTGCGCCTTCGGATACACGTACGCGACGTACGACGTCGGCCCGGCGTGCCCCTTGAGGGGCGCGGGGATGCGCTTATACCCGCCGTTCTTTTGGCCGAACCACTTTGTCGAGAGCGGGTCCACCAGGGGATCGACCTTCGACGCGTCGAAGCAGATCTCAGCCCCGGCGTCGCACAGCGGGTAGCCGAGGTTCACGTGCAGCAGCCATTGGTGCGGCTGAGCCGTGTTCCCCGCGTTAAAGAGCTCGTCCCGCACGTCGATCCAGTTCTCCCCCAGCGCGCAGGTGATCGTCCGACGAAGCTGGATGCACGGCCCGTAAAACGCGCCGTACCGGACGACGCCGGTGATGCTCATCTCGTTGCGCCCGGCGCGCGGGTCGGGCTGGACGATGGATTCGATCGTCCCGGCCGTGTTCGAGTGCGGGCCGTGCAGCCCGGCCTCCCCGAACTCGTCCGTCACCGGTCCGCCGACGTTCGTCGGCCCGCACGTCGTCAGCAGCCCGACGCCAAACCCCTTGAGCCAGTCGATCCCGCGGTCGTGGGCCCGCGTGGGCGGAAGGGGGCTCTTAAAGCCCAGAAACGTGAGCGAGTACTGGTTGACGAACGCGTGGTCGATGTCGAACCCGCGGTCCGGCAGCACGCGGAACCGCAGCCCCCCGCCCGTGTTGACCCAGAGGGCGCGGGTGCCGCGGGCCTCGCCGTTGGCGAACTCGTACGACTCGATCCCGCCGACCTGGGCGGGGTTGATGAAGCGGGTGGGGTCGATGGTCATGGGAAGGGCGCCGAGAAAGTCTGTTTGGAAAGCGGACCGTCGGGGCAGTAGAATAGTGGGTGATGTCGCAAGTCAACAGCCCGATAGCGGTGACGACGGCCGACGACTACCGGCGGATGCCGGAGGGGCCGCCGTGGTATCAGCTCGTCCAGGGGACGCTCTACATGTCGCCATCGCCGAACCGATTTCACCAGCAGATCGTGGGCCGCATCTTTCACGCGATCGCGACGCATCTCGACGCCCATCCGGTCGGTGAGGTGTACGTCGCCCCGCTCGACGTTTACCTGACCGACAACGACGTGTATCAGCCCGACGTCGCCTTCGTCCGGCGAGAGAATTCCAACGTACTGGTGTACGAGGGTTTCGTCGGCGCGCCCGATCTAGTCGTGGAAGTGCTCTCGCCCGGCAATTCGAAACTGGACCTGGGCCCCAAGCGCGCCGTTTACGCGCGGTTCGGCGTTAAGGAGATGTGGGTGGCAGATCCGGTCAAGTCGACGGTCAGCGTCTACCGCTACTCCGAGGACGCCGAGAAGCCGGTGGTCACGGCCACCGTCGGCGACGACGTTTCGACCCCACTCATTCCCGGATTCTCGCTACGGGTGGCAGACGTGTTCAAGCAGTAACGTTGCGTCGCGCCCCATTGACGTTGATCCGATTGTCGGGAAGTGAATTCGAATGCCCATCTACGAGTACCAGTGCGGCGCCTGTGGCGAGAAGTTCGACAAACTCGTGCGGACCATGTCCGCCGCCGACGAACCCAAGACCGGGTGTCCCAAGTGCGGGTCGGCCAAGACCGCCCGGGCGCTGAGCGTGTTCGCGGTCGGCGCAGAAGGCGCGGGCAAACCATCGGCCCCGACCGCCGGCCCCGGTTGCGGGCGGTGCGGCGGTCCGAACCCTTGCGCGATGGGCTAGCCAACCCCTTTTAGCCGCCGGGCTTGCCCGGCGCGTCTCGCGGCGCTCCCATACGCGAAATCCCCGGTCGCGCGCAATCACGTTCCTGGACAAGCAGCGCCTCCAGACGCGCCCCGCAAGCGGGCCGGCTACAAGGGGCATCCGCGCCCCTCCTCCTCTGCCGCTTCTTTGCGCCCTTCGCGTCTTTGCGGCCTCCTCCTCCGCGCCTTTAAAAAGCAGAAAGAGCGGGCCGACGAATCGGCCCGCCCTCTCCGGGGTTACTCTGCTGTCGCGATGCCGGCGGCCGGTCTTGCGGGACCGGGCCGGCGTTCATCCGTCACTCATCAGCCCAGCAGCGACAGCACGTTCTGCGGGCTGGAGTTGGCCTGCGCGAGCACCGACGTATTGGCCTGTACGAGGATCTGCGCCCGGGTCATCTTGGCCGTCTCTTCCGCGAAGTCCGCGTCGCGGATCGCGCTCTCGCTCGCCGTCACGTTTTCGAGCGCGACCGACATGCTGCTGCGGTTGGTCTCCAGGATGTTCTTCTGGAACGCACCGAGCCGCCCGCGGAGCGTCGCCACCTGCCGGATCGCGTTCGACAGCACCTTCTGGGCCTGCGTCGTGTTGCCCGAGACGAGCGAGTTCGCCCCGCCGCTGGCGATCGACGACATGTACCCGACGACCTCGTCGCCCAGCTTGCTGGTGGCGACCGACCCGATCCCGATGTGCGTCTGGCCCTGGCGGTTCACCTCGGAACCGATCTGGAACCGCGCCCCGCCGCCCGTGATCGCGAACGACGTCTGACCGGCCGACGGGTCCGTCGCCAGCGCCGCGTCGAGCGACAGCTCGATGTCCAGGTTGTCGCTCCGCACCGACGCGACCAGCCCGTCCACGCTCGCCAACTGGCCGTTGATGTTGACCGTCGCGTCCTGGCCGAAGTCCTTGCCGTCGAGGAACGTGCCGCTGATCGTCTTGACGCTGACGAACTGGCGCGACCCGTACGCGGTCGACGTGATCTTCAGCTCGGCGCCCGAGAGCGTGGCCGACACGCCCGTGGCCTCCTTGATCTGGTTGATCGCCACGACGACCGCGCTGTTCGCCGTCGAGGCGGCGAACGACAACTGCTCGGTCCCGAAGTTTCCGGCAAGCTCGATCGTCACGCCGCTCGCCCCGACGCCCGACGCGTTCAGGTTCAGCTCGGCCAACTGGGCCGACCCCGTCACCTGCACGACGATGTCGATCGACCCGTTGTCCGGCATCTTGGCCGCGTTCACCTGCACGTTGTCGATCGCCGTGCTGACCACGCCGCTCGTCGAGTAGTCCAGCGTCCCGTTCAGCAGCTTCACGCCGTTGAACTGGGTCGTGTTCGAGATCCGGTTGACCGAGTTCAGGATCGCGTCGACCTGGAGCTGGTTGGCCTTGATCTCGTCGGGCGACAGCGCGCCGGTGTTGGCGGCCTCGTTGGTCAGCGACTGCACCTCGAGCAGCAGCGCCGACACTTCCGACAGGGCGCCCTCGGCCGTGTTGATCACGTTGCCGGCCCGCTGGCTGTTGTCCATCGCCTGGCGGATGCCGGCGATCTCGCTCCGCAGCGTCTCGCTCGCGATCAGGCCGGCGGGGGCGTCCTTGCCGCTGTTGATCTTCAGGCCCGTCGACAGGCGCTGCAGGCGCGTCGACAGGTCGGTCTGGTTCTTGTTCAACGACCGCGTCGCGGCCATCGACGAAATGTTCGTGTTGATACGGCTCATGCGTGTATCCTCCGTGATACGTTGGCCCGACCGCCGCGCCGGTGTTGGTTGTGGCGCGACCGCGTCGGAAGAATTGTTCTGTCTCGACGCCGCCGGGGGCCCCATCCTGGGGACCGCCCGCCGTGCGCCGGCGAGTAACCACTGTGTGTGCGACCGTCGCGCCGTTCGCCCCCGGTCGCGGCACCCAAGCCGCGTCCCGGCCGACGATCGACGTCCCGGTCGCACGATGGACAATGAAGGATTCGCCGCGAGGGGCAGAGTGAGCGGGCGCGCCGAAGACTGCGCTGATCCCGATCGCCTCGCGGTGTTGCTGAGCCGGCGCTCCGCCCCGGCTGATCCGGTCGATTCGCGGTGAGGAATGCGTGCAGTCGGGTTCGCCGGACAGCGGCATGGTCACCTGTGGTGACCATGTCCTCCCAACGACTTTCGACTGGTGCGCGCAATCCCCGCGATCCCCGGACGGGGTCAGGTGGGTGGCGAACCTCCTTGTTCGAATCCGGGCGCCGCGCGAGTCGAATCCGTTCGACCCGGGTCTCACCCCGCGTGCAGGCCGCCTCGGAAGGCGTCGCACCGCGGGGCGAATGAGCGTGCCCTTGGTGACATCAGTTTCGGACGATCCCCCGCGCAAACTTGAACACATCGTGCCGCAGTTCCTGCGCCCGCCCGGCGGCCGATAATACGCCCCGGCACACCCCAAATCGGGGGTACGATCATCCCGGGCGCAAGACCTGCGCAAGATCGGCGCGTCGACGGTTGGGAAATGAATCCACCGCAATCGGGGTGCGTAACCCACGGAGCGAGCTCCGTGGGCTTTCAGGCGCGCCATGCGTGCACCGCGTCAGAACCCGAGGTGGTTCACCATTTTTACCCGTTCCGCCAACCTCGCCCGCGCGGCAAACTCTCCTCCATGCCGACCATCCTCGTCGTCGACGATGACCCGTCGGCGCGCAAACCCCTCGCCCGCCTCCTCGAGTCCCGCGGCTACTCCGTCGCCACCGCCCCCGACGCGTCCGTCGCCCTCGCCTCCGTCTCGTCCGCCGCGCCCGACCTCATCCTCCTCGACATCGCCATCCCCGGCCTAGACGGCCTTACCATGCTCTGGCGCCTCCGCGAAACCTCCGCGGGGCGCAAAGTCCCCGTCATCGTCATCACCGGCCACGACGACGCGCAGACCATCAAGCGGGCGCAGCAACTCGACGTCAAGGCGTACCTCGTCAAATCCCGCTTCACCCCCGCCGAGTTGTTCGACCTCGTCCGCACCCACGCCGGCGTGCCCAGCGGGGCACCACTCGACGCGCCCACGACCACCGCGAGCGTCACGGCCCCCACCGACGCATGATCGCCCTTCCGCGTCTTCTCGCACGCCGCGCACGCCGTTAAATGCCGTACTTAGCGGTCGCACCGAAGGTGCACGTGACCGCCCGCGCGCCCCCAATCGATTCGCTATCGAGATTCTCCGGCCCGGTTCGAGCCCGCTTCACTCACCGCGACATCCCCGCCGCCCGCCGCCCCGCGCGCAGGAATGTCCGCGCCGTCCCATCCCGTTCCTCGTCCGCCTCATCGAGAATCGCGTTGACCGACACCCGCCGCACGGCCGCCCGCTCGACCGCCAGCGTCAGCCCCTCGCGCGCCGCCATGTCCCCCGACTCCACCGCCCGCACCAGCGCCGCCAGCGCCTCCCGGTCCGGGTCTTCCGCCGCCGCCGCCAGACGCAATAACTCCCGCGCCGCCGCCGCCCGTGCCGCCCGGTCCTCCGACCGAAGACCCGTGATCGCCCGCGCCCGCCGCTCCTCCACCGGCCGCTCGGGGGGGTCCACGAAGTCTCGCCACTCCGCCACCGCCCGGTCCCGCTCCGCCACGCCCTCTTCGGCGCCATCCGTAGCCGACCGCGCGTGTGCGCGGACGACGAGTTCGCGCATCCACTCCGCACTCTCCCACTTCATGTCCTTCATGCGATTGTCGAGCAAGGCACTGTCTGACTTCACGATGAACTGCACGCGATCCTGCAACCAGACGACGACCCCGTCATCGTCCCGCATTTGGAAGTCCAGTACGCCCACCTCGCCGCGGGCCCGGATCGCGACCGTGAAACGAGTCGGATCGAGCGGCAGCGCTCTGCCCGACCAGACCCGCGAATCGTGCGGCATTCTCGGGTTCCGTCCGGGCCGCATGTACGACATCGCGAGCTTCACGTCCTGACCGATCGCCTCGCGCCGTAGCACCCGCGCCGGCGACATCCCGCTCGCCGGTTCGATCACCGTCACGTACAGATCGGACAGCATCTCCTCATCCAGTTCCACCACGACCAACCGCGCCTTCCCCGACGGTGTCCGCCGCTCGTGCAGAAACACGGTCGCCGGCCGCACCGTCGCCGACCCCGCCGATTGTCCCGGTAGTTCTACCGGCACGCCGAGCATGGTCGCCAAGGCATCCCACCGCGCGTCCGCGGTCACCGCGACCGGCCCGGTGCCATTGATCCGCCGGTAAACGGTCGGCCCGCGCGCCAACAACTCTGCCCCCCGCACCGTGTCCGCCTCAAACACCGGTCCTTCCCCACCGATCACCGCCCCCATGCACGCCTGCTGCGCTCGAAGCAGTTGCCACTGCCGGTACGCGCGCGGTGCCTGGTGAATCGCCGCCGCCAGTGCCAGCAGCAGGAACACCCGCGGCCACCACCGCCACACGCGCCGCAGCACCCGGCGCGTGCCCGACGGGCGCGGCGCGTACGCGAGCTCGTGTCGGGGCGCTTCGGACATGAAGAGATTGTAACGCCGCGCGCGTCTACGCGATTCGCGTCGCGTGCAGCCCCCCGTCCGCCCACGTGAACTGCACCGCCGTGCCCGCGCGGATCATTTGCAGCAGCGCATCCCCCACCGCCTCGCGCCGCCAGCCGCGCATCACGCGCAGTCCGTCGCCGTCCGTGTCGCCCAGCGAGCGGTACAGCTTTCCCACCTCCGCCCGGCTCGTCATCAGGTCGGCATCCAGCCCTTGGCCCGTGCACAGGCA
>DATHXE010000119.1:0-2394 GCA_035459845.1 Tepidisphaeraceae bacterium
CGATGCCTACGATCTTGCCCATTGTTGGCTCCTTTGAAGTCTTTGTTGTGCGGCCGCCGTTGCGGTCGTTAAGTCACGGCAGAGCCGGACTTTGAAGATCGGCAAAATGTGAGTCGCCTCTTGTACGCAAAGAGGGTGCCAAGATTTTTAAGCAGACGACGCTCCGTAACGCCTGTCATTAGAATGGTTTGTGGGTTCCTCGCCGAAGGGCTCGCATAGCAAACAAAGGTGCCAAATCGACAGGTGCGGAGCGCGTCCTGCCAAAGAATGGGGGTTGTCCGAAGTGCGGCACGCAAGAGTCGCGTGCGTGAATTCCGGGGATATGGCGTGGGCGAAGCCGGAAGGCGGGTAAGATTTTCTACATTTTCAGGTTGACTGTTGTGCAGAGTGTCATATAGAAAACATTAGAGGCTAATGAGCCTCACGATTCTCACTCTCCCCTCCGACCGCGGTCCGGGATGCCCTCCCCCAGACCGCGGTTTTTCTTTGCGCTGAGTTTGCTGGGGATCGCGCCCGCTCCAACCGCTTTTGACATTTCGGACGCCGCTCATAGTGTGGGGGAATGCCTCAGCAGCAGCAGTCGAGTCGAACGGTGACCGCGTCGGCCGCCGCGTTCGCGCGGGCTCAACAGGTCATGCCCGGCGGCGTCTCGTCGCCCGTCCGGGCGTTCAAAGGTGTGGGCGGGACGCCCGTGTTCATCAAGTCGGCCGAGGGGTGCGTGCTGACCGACATCGACGGCAACGAGTACCTGGACTACATCGGGTCGTACGGGCCGATGATCGTCGGGCACGCCAACGAGCGCGTCGTCGCCGCCCTCTCCAAGGCGATCGGCCGGGGGACGAGCTTCGGCGCGCCGACCGAGGCCGAGGCGCTGCTCGCCGAGAAGATCGCCTCCGCGCTGCCCGGCGTGGACATGGTCCGCTTCGTCAACAGCGGCACCGAGGCCGCCATGAGCGCGATCCGCCTCGCCCGCGCCGCGACCGGCCGCGACAAAGTCGTCAAGTGCGTCGGCTGCTATCACGGGCACCTCGACGCGCTGCTCGTCTCGGCTGGCAGCGGCGCCCTCACGCTCGGCACCCCCAGCTCGCCCGGCGTGCCCGCATCCACGACGGCCAACACCTTGCTCGTCCAATTCAACGACCTCGACGGCGCTAAGCGCCTGTTCGAAGAGCAGGGGGGCCAGATCGCCTGCTTCTGCGTCGAGCCGGTCGCGGGGAACATGGGCCTGGTGCTGCCCGCCGAGGGTTACCTGCAAGGCCTGCGCTAGCTGTGCACACAATACGGCGCGCTGCTGCTGTTCGACGAGGTGATGACCGGCTTCCGCGTCGCCTGGGGCGGGGCGCAGGTCCGCCTGGGCGTCCGGCCCGACATCACGTGCCTGGGCAAGGTCATCGGCGGCGGCCTCCCGTGCGCCGCGTACGCCGGCCCGCGCCACCTGATGGAGCAGATCTCCCCCGCCGGCCCGGTCTACCAGGCCGGCACGCTCAGCGGCAACCCGCTCGCCATGGCCGCGGGCCTGGCGACGCTCGAGATCCTCAACGAGCCCGGCGCGTACACGCAGCTGGAAACGACCAGCGCCGCGCTCGCCAAGGGCCTTACCGATGCCGCCGCCACCGCCGGCGTCCCCGTCGCCGTCAACCAGATTGGTTCGATGGTCGGCATGTTCTTCTCCAAGACCCCCGTGACCAACTTCACCGAGGCGACCGGTTCCGACACCGACGCCTACGCCCGCTTCTTCCACGCGATGCTCGACAACGGCGTGCACCTCCCGCCCAGCCAGTACGAGACGTTCTTCGTCAGCCTGGCGCACGACGAGGAGGCGGTCGAGCGGACCCTCCGCGCCGCGGCCCGGGCGTTCGAGGCGGCGAAGGGGGCGTAGCGCCTACCTGTCCGCCTCGACGACGCCCTTCGGCAACAACAACTGCTTCGGCGACGGCGCCACGTACGGCGGGACCGTCATCAGCCCGATCGTGCCGGCCGCGTTGCGGACCGACCACACCTTGCCGTCTTGACCCGCCGGCACATCGACCTTGAAGAACTCCCCGCCCTTGGGCAATTCGAAAAGGCGCTTGCCGTCGGGCCCGTGGATGTCGCCGTCGCCCGACGAGTACCCCCCGACGACCTTCGTCTCGCGCGGGACGTAGAAGTACCCCGCCCGCCGGCCGCTGAACATCGCGCGCGTCTCCGGGTCGACCTTGATCGTGCGGGCGACGTCTGCGGGCCACTCGGTGCGGGTCGAGTCGCTGCCGTCGGAGATCCAGACGCGATGCAGGCCGGGCGACGTCGCCTTGAGCGTCACCTTGCGCGGCTGACCGTCGGGCGGGACGGCGCCGGTCGCGACCGGCACCTCTTCCGCCTCGTCGCCGGCCTCCGTGCCTTGGCCGAGCCCGCCGG
>DATHXE010000120.1:0-8495 GCA_035459845.1 Tepidisphaeraceae bacterium
TCGACCGGGCCGTGGTCGAGGTGCGGTGGTCGGGGACGCGGTTCGACGTGACGCCGGGCGGGAAGGTGACGCGCGGGGCGGCGACGGCGGTCTCGCACCTGCTGCTGGTGCTGGCGCGCGGGGCCGGGGCCGTCAGCGACCCGGGCAAGGCGGTTTCGAGCGCCCACTGCCCGACGTGCGCCGGGCCGATGGGCGACGAGGCCGAGCCGGCGTGCACGTACTGCGGGACGGTGCTGAACGACGGGGCGAGCACCTGGGCGTCGGAAGAGGCGGTCGGCGCGAGCTCGAACCGAGGGCGGGCGATCGTCGGAGCGCTGCGCGACATCGGGATCGGCGAGACGGCCGTGGGCTCGGAACTGCCGGGCGGCGCGGACGGTGAGTCGAACGGGTATGCCGGCACGTACAACGAGCGGGCGCTGGCGGACGCCGGGCCGCCCGCGGCGGCACTGGCGTGGATGATCAAGGTGTCGTTCGCCGACGGGGAGATCGACGGGCGAGAGCGGGCGCTGCTGGCGGACGTGGCGGCGCGGCGGGGCGTGCCCGAGGAGCGGGTCGAGCAGATGCTGGCGGCCGCGCGGGCGGGCGAGTTGGACGTGCCGACGCCCGCGGGCCGAGACGAGGCCCGGGCCCACCTCAAGGCGATCGCGACGATGGCCCTGGCCGACGGCCGGATCGCGAAGCAGGAGGCCGTGATGCTGCGGCAGGCGGGGAATCAGCTGGGGCTGTCGGACCACGACCTGCGGCGGCTGATCAAGCAGACCAAGGGCGAGATGTACCGGCACGCGAAGGGGGTATTGCGGGAGGCGAAGCGGAAGGGGTGAGGGGACAGAGATGGGGAGGTGGGGAGATGAGGTGGTGGGGGGCGTGAGGGCGGCGCTCGTGACACGCCCGTTACGCAGATCGCGTTGAGATTCCGATGCGCGGCGGGGTAGAGTGGGCGGCGTGGACACCAATACCCCAGTTGTGGCGCGGCGGTCGATGGTCCTGCGAGTGGTCGCATTGCTCTTCTCGGTGGGGCTGTTCGGGACGTACGTCGTGTACGGGGCGCAGATGTTCGTGTGGCTCGGGCTGGTGCCGAAGGCGGCGGCCACCGCGCCCGCGACGACATCGCCCACGGCACCGGGCGGTGAGCGCCACGTGATCATGGCGGGGTCGAAGTCGAAGGCGCACGTGATCGAGGGGCAGCGCGTGACGTACGGCGAGACCAAGATCGATTGGTCCGGGCCGGTCATGGGCGGGAGCAAGTCGGCGGCGGTCGTCTCGCCGACGCAATTGTCGGGCGCGAACCTGACGGTAAACCCGCCGACGATCGACCGGTCGGTCCTCATGCTGGGCTCGAAGTCGGGCGCGGTGGCGGTGCAACCGCAGGCTGGGACGTCGACGATTACGCCCACGACGCAGCCGCCGGATCGGCGCGTGCTCATGCCGGACTCGAAATACCTCGTGGTCGGGCTGGGGCAGCCGGTCCAGAACACCCAGGAGGCGGCGACTCCGCCACCGCCGGCGGTGCTGATGGGCGGGTCGAAGTCGTATTCGGGGCTGATCACGGTGCTGAAGGGCGCGGACGGGAATCTCACGGTGGTGACGCCGACGGGTGCGCCCGCGGCGGCGACGACTCGGCCGGTGGCGCCGGCGACGGGGCCGGTCGATCGGCGGATCCTGATGCCGAGTTCGAAGGACATTATTTTGACGCCGCAGAAGTAGGTTCCGGAGCGCCGTTGGACGCGCTGGGCATGCCCGGCGGCTAAAAGGGGTGCGCGGTTGTTGCGGAGGTTTGACGATGTCGTTCGACGCCATTTCCTACGCCGCGATGTCCGCGGGCCTGAGCTTCTTCTTCCTGATCCTCCTTTTCCGCCCGCTCGAGTGGGCGTTTCCCGCCAAGCCCGGCCAGCGGTTCTTTCGGCCGTCGTGGCTGGTCGACCTGTGCTTCTTCGCCGGCCAGTACCTGCTCTGGGGCGGGATCGTGTTCTGGCTGCTGATCCAGTTCGGGCGGTGGGTCGACGGCGTGATGCCGTGGGCGTTCCGGGGGACGGTCGCGGCGCAGCCGTGGTGGCTGCAGGCCGTGGAAGTCGTCCTGCTGAGCGACCTGTTCGTCTACTGGGGCCACCGGCTCCAGCACAACGTCGGCTTCCTGTGGCGGTTCCACTCGATCCACCACAGCGCCCGACATTTGGATTGGCTCGCCGCCCATCGCGAGCACCCGATCGACACGGTCTACACGATGGGCCTGATCAACCTCCCGCCGCTCGTGCTCGGGTTCCCGCTGGAGACGATCGCCGGGCTGATCGCGTTCCGCGGCGTGTGGGCGATCTACATCCACTCGAACGTCCGCCTGAACACCGGCCCGCTGCGTTGGTTCCTCGGCGCCCCCGAACTGCACCACTGGCACCACGACAAGGACCGGCGGGCGGGGAATTACGCGAACATCTCGCCGCTGATGGATCTGATCTTCGGGACGTACAAGTGCCCGGACCACGAGCCCGAGGCGGTGGGCATTGACCAGCCGCTGCGGGAGAATTACGTGCGGCAGATGATCCACCCGTTCTACGCGCAGGTCGACCCGAACCCGGACGGGGCGGAGCCGCGCGGGTTCGAGGTGGTGATGCCGGACGAGGCGGGCCAACTCGCGGCACCGGCACACGACCGTCTCGAGGACGGCGGAGCGCTCAAGGCCGTCCCCACATAGCCCGCCACTTGTGGCGGGAAGGCGCGGCTCTGTGGGTGGTGCTGTCCCGCGCGAGCCGACCGGCGTTGGTATTCGGGAGCTTTCCCGCCACAAGTGGCGGGCTATATGAGGCGGGGACGTCGCGCGCCACGGGCGTTGAGGCTGAGTGGTGCGGGTCGCGTGAGCGATGAATCGCGATTGACAACGCCGCACCGAAACCGCACAACGACGCTCGATGCAAACGCGCAACGAGATGATCGTCGAGCCGGTCGGGCTGACCGCCGAAGCGCTGCCCAAGCCGATCGACTGGGCCGCCCTGTACGGCAACGCCAACCCGGTCGAGATGGAGATCGGGATGGGCAAGGGGACGTTCATCACCGAGGCCGCCAAAGCGCACCCGAACGTCAACTACTTCGGGATCGAGTGGGCGAACTGGTTCTGGCGGTACGCGTCCGACCGGCTGCGGCGCAACGGGTGCACGAACGCGCGGACGATCCGGGCCGAGGCGGCGTTCTTCGTCAAGGAGTACGTCGCCGACGCGTCGCTGAGCGTGCTGCACATTTACTTCCCCGACCCGTGGCCCAAGAAGCGGCACAACAAGCGGCGGTTGATCGCCGAGCCGTTCATGCGGGAGATCGAGCGGGTCCTGGTCCCCGGCGGGCGGCTGTCGGTCGTGACGGACCACCAGGACTACTTCGAGCAGATCGACGCGGTCGTGAAGGCGTCGAAGCTGACCGTGATCGAGTACAATCGCCCCGAGGCCGCGGGCGAGGGTGAGTTCGTCGGGACGAACTTCGAGCGCAAGTACAAGCGCGAGGGCCGGCCGTTCTACGCGGTCGCGGCGGTGAAGAACTAGTAGACGGGGAGCTACGGAGGTCGAGCAATGCGGTACCGGACTTCGGTCGTGACGGGACTCGTGGCGGCCGCCCTGACGAGCGTCGTGACGTTACGCGCACTGGCGGCCGAGCCCGCGCAGCCTGCGGTGGCGGCAGCAGTCAAACCGGCCCCTGCGCCGCTGGCCGGCGTGCGGCTCATCTCCGACCTGAAGTACGGGGACGCGCCGGGCAAGAGCAACCTGCTCGACATCTACCTGCCCAAGGAGGTGCCGGCGGGCGGGGCGTCGCTGCCGCTGGTCGTGTACATCCACGGGGGCGGGTGGCGGGCGGGGGACAAGGCGCCGTCCGCTGCGGCGGCGTTCCTGGCGCAGCACGGGTACGCCTGCGCCAGCATCAACTACCGGTTCAGCCAGGAGGCGGTGTTCCCGGCCCAGCTCGACGACTGCAAGGGCGCGGTCCGGTGGCTGCGGGCGCACGCGAAGGAGTACGGCATCGACCCGGAGCGTGTCGGCGCCTGGGGCTCGTCGGCCGGGGCGCATTTGGCGGCGCTGGTGGCGACGACGGCGGGGGACAAGGGTCGCGACGGAACGATTGGCGGGAACCTCGAGTACTCCAGCGCGGTCAAGTGCGTCGTCGACTTCTACGGGCCGAGCGACTTCGTGAACATGGAGGCGCACGCGGAGGCGGCGAAGATCGTGCGCGACCCGAAGAAGATCTCCGTACTCCTCGGCGGGTCGCCGGTCGAGAAGCGCGAGCTCGCGCTGGCGGCGAGCCCGGTGAACTGGGTGACGAAGGCGACGCCCCCGTTCCTGATCCTGCACGGCGGGGCGGACAAGACGGTACCGTTGGCGCAGAGCGAGGTCTTGGCGGCGGCGCTGAAGAAGGCCGGGGTCGAGGCGAGCCTGACCGTGGTTCCGGGGGCGATCCACGGGGCGCCGTTCGCGGGGGCGAAGGAGCGGGAGCAGGTCCGCTCGTTCTTCGATCAGCACCTCAAGGGGGCGGCGCCGGCGCGGGCGGAGTAGGCGCCCGGAAATTGTTTAGCCGCGACCGGTAGGGCAAGCGACAGCGCCGCCCGAAGGGGAGCGCGTTGCGCATCGACCGCGTCGTTCAGTTCACGACGACGGTGGTGCTCTTATCGTCGTCGTGGCTGCTGCAGGTGAAGCTGCCGCCGAACGAGATCGCCGCGAGCACGACGACGGTGAGGAGGGTGCGGAATCGCATGGCGGGGGCACTGTAGTCTGGCGCGGCGGGATTCGCACGCATTTTCGGGGGCCGTGGCGATCCGAGCCGCTCATTTCGGCGCCGGGGCGACCGCCTGCGTCGTCGCCGGCGTCGGGGACGCGGGGCGCTGCTGCTGGATGTTCGTCAGCGGCATGATCGTCGCCAGGGTCAGGGTCGTGAGAAGGCCGGCGAACGAGACGACGGTCGACATGAGCGTCCAACTGCGGAGCATCTGGCGTTCGGTCAGGCCGCCCAGGCGGGAGACGACCCAGAAGCCCGAGTCGTTCATCCACGACACGCCGAACGCGCCGTAGCCGATGGCGAGGAAGATGTAGACGGGGTGATAGGGGAGGCTGCCGAGCAGGGGGGCGAGCATGCCGGCCGTCGTGAGCATGGCGACGGTCGCCGAGCCCTGGGCGATGCGGATGACCAGCGACACGCCGTACGCCAGGACGATGTAGCTGACGTTCACGCCCTCGACGCTGGACTTGATCGCGTCGCCGACGCCGGCCGCGCGGAGCATGAACCCGAACGCCCCGCCGGCGGCGGTGATCAGGATGATGATGCCGGCCGTCTCGAGGGGCCCGCCGATGCGCTCGCCGATCTCCTTCAGGCCCCACCCGCTCTGCCGCATCAGGAGGTACAGGCCGAACGCCGCCCCGATCATCAGCGAGATGTTCCGGTTGCCGACGAACGCGACCGTCTCGTACAGGCGTGGAAAATCGGCGCGGAAGACGTTCACCGTCGACGCGGCCGACATCAGGATCACCGGCAGGATTACGGGGCAGAGCGACAGCCAGAGCGGCGGGAGCTCGGACAGCGGACGGTGTGCCGCGCCGGCCTCGGCCGGGTCGTGCGGGACGACCACCTCGTGGTCCATCCGCCGGTTCACCCACTTGCTCAGGAACCACCCGGCGATCAGCGGGAACACGCCCGAGCCCAGGCCCATCAGGACGCTCAGGCCGATGTCGATGCGGAGGCTGTCGGCCATCGCGAGCGGGCCGGGGTGCGGGATGACCATCGAGTGCGTGATGATGCCGGCGGTGCAGATGGCCATCACGTAAAGCGTGTAGTCGCGGCCGGTGCGCAGGTGCAGCGCCCGGGCGATCGGGACCAGCAGCATGAACAGCGTGTCGAAGAAGATCGGGATCGAGACGATGTAGGTGCTGACGAGCAGGGCCAGGCCGGCGCGGGCCTCGCCGAAGATGCCCAGGAACCAGCGGACGATGCGGTCGGCGGCGCCGCTGTGGAGCATGCACATGCCGATGATCGAGGCGAGGGCGATGATGATGGAGATGCCGCCGGCCGTCTCGCCCAGGCCGATGGCGGTGCCCTCGATGGCCCGCTCGAAGTGGCCCCAGTGGGGCTTGAACTGAGAGCTCTTGAGGATGCCGCTGCCGGGCGCGCCGATCGTCGCCGGCGCCGCCATCAGGCCGGCGGCGAGCGCGGAGAGCACGAGGGCGACGAACGCGTGCAGGCGGACGACGGTGATCAGCGTGATGACGAGCCCGACGCCGATCGCCAGGACGACGAACGGCCACCTGCGGAGGGCGTCGCCCGAGACCATTTGCCCGCCAACGGTCCCGCCGACGACGGCGAGCGTGCAAATGATCAGGGCGATCGTGGCGGCGCGGCCGTTGGAAGGGGCGGGCGCGGGCTGGGCGGGGGCGGCGGCGGGGTGCGCGGTCATGCGGTCTCCAGAGGGTCCCGAGGTCGAATTGGCGGCGAAAGCATACCGGCGAGCCGCGGGAACGCGAAAAGTTCGTGAGCCGGCGGCGCAGCCGACGTTCGCAAAAAAACGCGGGCAGGCGAATCGCCTGCCCGCGCTTCGTTGAGACGCTTTCGAACGACTCATTCCGCCTTCGCGACGGCGTCCGGGGTCACCGGCACCCACGCGGTCTCGCCGACGTCGCCGGGCTTGAGCACCGGGCGGATCGCCACGACCAGGCCCTCGCGGGTCGCGGCGTAAATCGTCCCGTCCTTGTCGCGCGGGTTGCTGGCGAACGCGACCAGGTCGCGGCGGCGGTTGGTGAACCGCTGCTCGCCGCTCGCCTTGTCGACCGCGACGATCGTGTTGTCGTTGCGCTGGAAGTAGGCGTGCTTCTCGTCCTCGGCCAGGAACCGGGTCATGTCGCGGACGACCCACTTGGGCTCGCGGACGGCCCCGCCCTGGGTCTTGTCGATCGCGACCATGCCCAGTTGGCTGACCGGGAGGTAGACGGTCGTGAGGGTCGTCTCGGGGTTGGCGGTCAGCGGGTGGCCGGCGAAGTACTCCCACTTCTTGCGCCCGCTCCCGCGCTCGAGGCAGTAAAACTTCGTGTCGGTCGACGGGACGTACACGCCGTACTCGTCGGACCGCAGGTCGGCGTTGACCGGGCCGAACGTCTTGAACGTCGTGCCGGTCGAGGTGGCCCAGATGGTGGCCCGGTTCTCGCCGTTGACGGCGTACACCTCGCCGTCGTCGAACGCGACGTACACGACGCCCGCCCAGACGGTCGGGGCCGAGTTGATCGCGGCGCCCTTGGTGCTCATCAGCTCCCAGACCTCGCGCACGGGCTTGTAGTCGCCCGGGAGGGTCTCGGTCGCGGTCATCCGCCCGGCGCCGGGGGTGTCGACCCCGTAGTACACGCGCGACCCGCCCGGCCACCCGACCGCGTTGGTCCGGAGCGACGACTTGGTCGAGAAGCTCCGCTCCTTGCCCAGCCCGTCGCGCCGGTAGACCTCGAGCGTCGAGCTCGTCGGGAAGACGATCCGCTCCTTGAGCACGACTGGCGGGTGCGGCGGGAGCTTCGACGTCGTCACCTTGTCGAAGAACCGCACGCGCCCGCTCGCGCGGTTCATCACGTACGCCGTGTTCGACTTGGTGTACACGAAGAGCAGGTCTTCGCTCACGAACATCCGGTCGACCGCGTCGTTGCCGAGCTTCAGGTCGGCCGCCCACTCGCGCTTGAAGCTCTGCGCGGGGATCGGCTCGGCCACGACGGTCGCGGCGGCGTTCCCGCCGGGTTTCGCGTGCGGGCCGCACCCGGCCGCGAGCACGCCCAGCACCACCGCCGTCAGCCACGCGCCGCACGCCCCGGCCAATCGCCGTCCCTGGTGTCTCATCTCGGGTGCTCCTCAAGTGGTGGGTGTCTGTCGCTCGCGGCGCGCGTCCTCGTACCCGCGCGCCGGCGGCCCGCGACCGGACCGGTCTCGAAAGATAGCACCCGCCCCGGTTTACCGTCAAACCACGCACGAGATACGAACACCGCCCCCGGTAACCCCGCTGACCGTGCCCGCCGCCCGACTCGCAATGGACAATGGACAATTGACCATGGACAATCGCCCCCGCCCATGCCGGTCACCGCCCCCACCCTCGAGGTCCGCGACGCCAACGGCGCGCTCCTCCGCTTCCCGCTGGACCGCCCGACCCTGATCATCGGCCGCGGGGCCGACGCCGACGTCCGCCTCGACCACGGCATGGTCTCCCGCCAACACTGCCAGTTCACGCGCGACGAGGCGGGGCACTGGTCCGTCAAGGACATGGGCAGCCGCAACGGGACGACCGTCAACGGCGTGCCCGTCAACGGCGACCGCGCCGTCGGGCCGGGCGACCGCATCGTCGTCGGGCCGTTCGCCTGCACGCTACACCTCCCCGCGACCGACCGCCCGGCCCACCAGACCACCCGCATTCCCGTCGCGGACCTGGGCGGGGGCGGGCGGATCTCCACCTTTAACGACCTCTCGCTCCCGCGCGTCTCGGCCGCCCACCTGACCACCCTGTCCGACCTGGG
>DATHXE010000121.1:0-1586 GCA_035459845.1 Tepidisphaeraceae bacterium
GCGGATCCGCGACGGCTTGGGATTGGCGGGCGTTCGGCGGCTGGGGTGGGCCGGGGGGTTCGACGCGAAGGACTGGGTGACCGGGGCGTTCGTCGAAGCGCCGGCGCCGCGCGCGGGGGTGGCGAAGGTGTTCCTGGAGGCGCCGCCACTGTCCGCCGAGATTTTGGCGGCGATCCCGAAGGGGGCGACGCTCGCGTGGGCGGGGCATCTGGACGGCGGGCTGGCGCTGCGCGAGTTCCGGGCGGCGTTCAAGCGGATCGACGACTTCGCGGCCCAGGAGATGGAAGGGCGGATCGCCGCGTTCAAGGAGGCGACGGGCGTCGACGTGCAGGCCGACGTGCTCGACGCGCTGGGCGACGAGTGGGCGGCGTACGTCGACCCGGCGGGCGGGGCGGGCGGGGGCGTCACGGGCCTGGTGATCGTCAACAAGCTGCGCGACCCGGCGCGGGCGGAGAAGTCGCTCCTGCTGCTACAGGATCAGGTGAACGAGCTGCTTGCCGAGCAGCAGCGCGGGGCGAACCGGCCCAAGTTCGCGTTCCGCGCGATCGAGCAGGAGGGGCTGACGATTTACACGCTGTCGCTGGCGGGCGTTGCGCCGGCGTGGGCGGTGAAGAACGGCTATTTGTTCGTGGCGCCGTACCCGCAGGGGGTGGTGACGGCGGCGCGGCACGTGACGGCCAAGGGCGAGTCGATTGCGGCGAACGAGGCCTTTGCGGCACTGCGGAAACAACTCGGACAGGGGGGCGAGACGGCGGTGTGGTTCGCGGACCTGCCTCGGCTGGCGAAGGGCGGGTACGCGGACCTGCTGATGCTGGCGCGGGCGGTGCTGGGGCCGATGGACTTGCTGGGCGCGAAGTCGCCTGCGATGACGGTGCCGCCGCTGGAGAAGCTGCTGGCGCACCTTGGGCCGGCAGGCGGGGCGTGCCGGGTGGACGCGGCCGGTTGGCACATGACGACCCGCGCACCGTTCCCGGGCAGCGGGGTGGTGGCGCTGAGCGGGCTGGGCCCGGTCGCGGCGTCGGCCGAGGCGGCGGCGGCGTGGGCGGTGTTGCCGGAGATCATCCGCGCGGGAAGGCGCGCGGTGGAGAAGCCGGTCGCGCCGGTACAGCCGCCGGCGGGGGCGGGGCGGGACGGGGGGTTGTAGTGGGCGCGTGTAGGAGGCCGGCGTGCGGGCACCGTGGCATGGGCTACCAGCGCTACCAGCCCATGAGTCCGCGCCCGCGCGAGCGCCCCTCAGGGCGCGCCCACTGCATCACGGGCTGGTAGCCGTGCCACGCTCGCAGTTCCGCGCGGTACACTCCCGCGCATGCCCAGGCGGATCGGCCGGTGGACCCTCAACGTGGTCACGCTCGCGTCGCTGCTCCTGTGCGCCGCAACGTGCGTGCTGTGGGTGCGGAGCTACTGGCGGGCCGATGCGCTGGGTCGGACGAAGTGGCGAGACGACACGGCTACGTATCACCAACGTTCGATCTTCTCCGACGGCGGCCGGCTGGGGTGGCAGCTCCGAGACACGCTGCCCCCGACCGCGGAGTACGCCGCATTCCTGCGCGACCTCCGCGGCGACGTTCCCGTGGACCCGCGCTGGG
>DATHXE010000122.1:0-8445 GCA_035459845.1 Tepidisphaeraceae bacterium
ATGCCAAGGTCGAGCCGACCGACCGCAGAATCGCCCCGTCGGCGTACGCGAAAATCCCGGTCTCGCCGATCCTGCCGCCCGGGTCGGCGCAGGTTGAAGAGCAAAAGGTCGAGGTCGAGTACGCGCCGCTGGGCCCCAAACGGTTCGATTGGCCCGAAGGCGCGCCCGCCGCCCGCGCCGGGTCGTCCTACGACTCGGTCGACTCGCTGATCCGCGAGCGCCTGCGCCTCGGCCCGCCGTCCCCCGGCGACCGCCCGATCCGCATGGACTTCTTCCAGGCCCTGCGCTTCGGCGTCGAGAACAGCCGGGCGTATCAGGATCAGTCCGAGGAACTCTACCTCTCGGCCCTCAACGTCACGCTCCAGCGGCACCTGTTCGAGCCGCGCCCGTTCGCCGGCGCGTCGCTCGCGTACGCGGGCGGCCAGCGCGACGTGAACTACCGCTCCGCCCTGACCTCCACGCTGCGGGCCGGCGTCCGCCAGAAGCTCCCAATGGGCGGCGAGCTCGTCGCCCAGGGCCTGGTCGACTTCGTCAGCGCGCTCGGGAACAACGCCACCAGCGGCGAAGACGCCGCGGTCGTCCTGACCGGCTCGGTCCCGCTCCTGCGCGGTTCTGGCATGGTCAACCTCGAGCCGCTCATCGCCGGCGAGCGCGGGCTGGTCTACCAGGTCCGCTCGTTCGAGAACTTCCGCCGCGACTTCGTGATCACGGTCGCCACCCAGTACTTCCGCCTGATCAACCTCCAGCAGTCGGTGCTGGACCGCCGGCTCAACTACCAGACGTACCAGACGCTGACTGAGCGCTCGCGCGCCCTTTACGCCGCCGGCCGGGTCGCGTTCCTCGAGCTCCAGCGCTCGTTGCAGGAGTTGCTGACGGCCGAGGACGATTTCATCAGCGCCCGCGAGACCTACTTCGCCGCCCTGGACGACTTCAAGCTGCTGCTCGGCATGTCGACCGAGCAGGAGGTCGAGATCACGCCGGTCGCGCTCGACGTCGACGTCCCCGACGACGTGAGCGAGGAACAGGCCGTCAAGCTGGCGATGAAGTACCGGCTGGACCTCCGCACCGCGCGGGACCGGGTCGAGGACGCGCAGCGCGGCGTCGCCAACTCGAAGAACGACCTGCTGCCCGACCTGACGCTCTCCGGCAGGGCCGAGTTGGGCAACCGGATCAACGACCCCGCGCGGTCGATCGACCTCGGCACGTCGACCTACACCGCCCGCCTCGACTTGGACCTCCCGATCGACCGCGTCGCCGAGCGGAACCAGTACCGCGCGTCGCTGATCAACGTCCGCCGGGCCCAGCGCGACCTCGAAGACTTGCGGGACCGCGTCGTGTCCGACGTCCGCGAGTCGATCCGGCTCCTGCGTCAGTCGCAGCTGTCGCTCCAGATTCAGCGGCAGGGCATCGACCTGGCGCAGAAGCGGCGCGAGAACGCCTACGAGCTGTTGCGCAGCGGTAAGTCGACCAGCACGCGCGACTTGGTGGAAGCCCAAAACTCGCTCCTGCGGGCCCGCGACCGCTACGAGGCTGCCCGGGCGACCCAGCAGATCCAGGTCCTGCGATTCCTGCGAAACAGCGGGACGTTGCGGCTGGATCCGTCCGCCGGCGCGGTCGGCCACGCGATGGACAAACTCGATACCGAAGGTCGATCGAACAACGCCCTCTCCCCGAAGTAGTAAGGGAGAGCCCCACAACGGCTCGGGCGCACGGTGTACGCGCCCGGCGAGTGCCTTTTGCCACGTCTTGCGACCGAATTGAACCCCATGAGCGCGATCAGCCTCCCGAACATCGAGACTCCCGGTCGTCGTCTACCCTGGCGGTTGATGATGATCGGGCCCGTCCTGGCGCTGGGTATCGCCGGTTACGTGTTCCGCGACTCGATCTTCCCCGGCGGCGGGGGCGGCTCGGCCGCCGGCACCTACCAGATCGTCACGCCCGCCGAACTGCAGGTGCGGCTGGTGCGAGACGGCGAGATCCAGGCGGTCAACAACATCGAGGTGGTCAACCACGTCGAGGGGATCAACACGATCGTCGAGCTGGTGAAGGAAGGGACGTTCGTCAAGAAGGGCGACAAGCTGGTCGTGCTCGACTCGGTCAACATCCAGGAGAAGTACGACACGAGCGTGCTCGAGCTGCAGAACGCCGTCGCGGCCCTGTCGAGCGCCAAGGAGGCGAAGGAGATCCAGGAGGCGACCAACAAGGCCAACCTGCAGGCCGCCGAGCTGGACATGGAGGTCGCCAGGATCGAGCTCGACGAGTATCTCGAGGGGCTCGCCAAGCAGTCGCAGAACGAGGCGGCGACCAAGGTCCGGATGGCCGAGATCATGGTCAAGAACAAGGAGGAGGACCTGGCGACGACGCGGAACCTGTTCGCCAAGGGGTTCGTGACGGCGGCGGACGTGAAGAAGGCCGAGCTCGAGCTGCTGACGTGCCAGAACGACTACCGCAAGGCCGAGACGGACCTGCGCGTGCTGACCGACTATACGCACAAGAAGAACCTGGCGACCAGGAAGAGCGCGGTCGCGCAGGCCGAGCAGAAGCTGGAGCGGACCAAGAAGGAGAACAACGCGTCGCTGAACAAGTGCGAGGCGGCGTTCCGGCAGGCCGAGCAGGCGAAGGAGCTGCGCAAGGAACTGACCGACAAGCTCAAGGAGCAACTGCGGCTGTGCACGATCGTGGCGCCGGCCGACGGGATGGTCGTGTACGCGTCGTCGAGCGACCGGAGCGGGGCGGACCCGATCAAGGAGGGGGGCAGCGTCCGCAACATGCAGGTCCTCTGCCGCCTGCCGGACACGAGCGCGATGAAGGCGGTCATCCGCGTGCAGGAGGGACAGGTCGGGCGCCTGCGGGTCGACGAGATCAACCCGATGCGGGCGACGGTCGAGGTGACCGGGTACCGCCGGCCGATCGGGGCGACGATCTCGCGGATCAGCGTGCTGGCGGACTCGAGCCAGCGGTTCTGGAACCCGGACATCCGCGAGTACCCGGTCGAGCTGGTTCTGGACGAGACGCCGACGGGGCTCAAGCCGGGCCTGGGGTGCAAGGTCGACATCCTGATGGAGCACCGGGGCAAGGCGCTGTCGGTGCCGCTGCCGGCGCTGTACTCGGCGGGCCCGCACGCGTTCGTGTTCGTGAAGGACGCCGCCGGCGGGGAGGCGAAGGCGGCCGAGGTGAAGCTGGGCGTGTCGAACGAGACGCAGGCGGAGGTGCTGAGCGGGATCGAGCCCGGGGCCGAAGTGCTCCTGCTCCAACCCGGCCAGGGCCGGCAACTGCTGGAGAAGTCCGGCATCAAGGTCCAGCCGACGACGCGCCCGAGCGACGGGAAGCGGGGCAAGAAGGGCGGGGTCCGGGCGGAGGTTCCGGCGGCGGCGGCGGTGGTGGGGAAGGCGAAGTCGTAGGACCGCGCAAGCGGCAGGCAAACGAGTACGTCACGCGATCTGCCGCAGCCGCTGGTGTTTCGACGCCCGCTCGATCCCCGGCACGATGAAGTCGCGGGCGACCACGTCCCACGACATCTGCGCCGCCAGATCGTGGCCGCGCCGGATGAACGGCTCGAACTCCTGCGGCGTCCGCGGCAGCCGCTCCATAATCTGCCTGGCGACCTTTTCGGCGACGCGGTGTTCGACCTCGTCGCGCTGAGGTTGGCCGATGGACAGGAGTTGCTCGGGGCGGAGGCCCTTGGTGAGCAGGTCGGTGTAATCTGCGACGATCGCGTTGGGGGTGGGCTTGCCGCCGGCGGCGCGGTCGACGAAGCCGGCGCACCCGCAGACGTTGGAGTAGACGCAGATGCCGCCGAACGAGATGGGCTCGACCTGGGCGATGCCGAAGGGCTCGTAGATGGACTGGCCGAACTCGACGTCGGAGCCCTTGCGGACGTCCATGAACTCCATGTCGCGGGGCATGCGCAGGCCGCACGTGCGGGGGTCGAACCCGAACTGGTTGATGAAGACGACCTTGACGTTGCGGGAGCGCGCGTTGAACTCCTGGACGCCCAGGTGGTAGGCGGCCTCGCCGGCGGACAGGTCGGGGTGGCCCTCGCGGTGGGCGACGGGCCACTTGTAGGCCTGCTCCATGCGGCGGACGTCTTCGGGGCGGCGCTGCGGCACTTCCGTCGACAGCACGAACAGCACGGCCGACTCGCCCCGCGCCCGCAGGATCGGCTCGAGGTGCTCGAGCACGCGCAGGTCGCGCCAAAGGCCCTTGCTCATCACCAGGCGCGTCACGTGGGTGAAGACGAAGTCGGGCTCGAAGCCCAGCAGAGCGTTTGCGTACGCGCGGAGTTTGTTGCGGCTGGCCATCTTCTCCGACACGTCGATGGGCCAGGCGGGGACGCCGTTGTAGGCGATCTGGGAGTCGACGTGAAGGAAGTCGGGCCCGAGGAAGGTGATCTCCTTCTGGACGTAGTCGCCGACGGCGAAGATCTCGTCGAAGAAGCGGGTGGTTTTTAGTAGCGAGTGTTTGTAGAAGTCGGACTGGTCGCCGAACACGTCTTCGACGAAGTGGCCCTCGGGCAGGGCGGCGCGCATGACGTTGTAGAACATCGTGTCGTGCCCGGGGTGGGTCTCGACGATGCGGCGCATGGTGGCGGTCTCGTGGGCGTGGAAGATGGTGCGGAACGGGCTGGGCCCGCCACCGGCGGCGGCCTCCATGATCGCGGCCAGGCACGTCGGGATGCCCATGTACTCGTGCGAGAGGATGATGCACGGCTCGATGTGGGCGGTGGCGCCGAGCGCGTGCAGCGCGGCCAGCGCGGGCTCGGCCAGGCGAACGTACTGGTCGTAGTCCCAGGTCTGCTCGTACTTGGACGAGTCGAGGGCGAACTGGTTCCACAGGCGGAACTTGAAGTCGCCCAGGCGGCCCTTGTCGTAGTTGGCGACGTCGATCAGCAGGACCTCGGGCGTGCTGGTGACGCCAGTGCCTTTCTCGACGAACTTTCGGCGGCCGTAGACGATGCCGACGCCGTACGTCTGCTCGATCTGGCGGAACGTGTGGGCCAGGGGTGAGCGGTAGAGCGAGTCGAGGGAGGAGTAGAGGACCTCGCCGTCGGTGCCGAGGCGGTGGTCGCCGGTCTGGTCGGTGGGCCAGAAGGGGCCGACGAGGATGTTGCGTTTGACCTTGTCGAGGTAGGCGCGGGAGGTGAGGAGGCCGTGGAGGACGGCGCCGATGCCGCCGATCTTGTGTACGGCCTCGTGGGTGACGTGGGCGACGGTTTGCATGGTCGGGTGCTCCTTCCCGGGCGGATGTGACGGCGTTTCGAACGTCGAAGGCGGATTCACCGCAGAGGCGCAGAGGACGCAGAGAATCCGACGGGCGAACTATTGCGCGCTGGGCTGGTCGCACATCATATCTGTCGAGGCCGTGCGTGAAATAGCCGGAGGAGCAGACCGCGGACTCGAAAGGCGCGGGCGGGGGTGCTATCGTTCGTCGCCACACCGCGCGTCAGCTATCCGAAGGAGCGTCTCATGAGCGTCCGCACCGTCGCCGAGCGGTTTGTCGAGTTGTGCAACCAGGGGAAGAACTTCGACGTGATGCGGACGCTGTACGCGCCGGACATCGTGAGCGTGGAGGGCGACGGGGCGGAGACGACGGGGCAGCAGGCGGTGATCGCCAAGTCGGCGAACTGGGTGGCGGACAAGACGTTCGATTTTCAGGCGATCAAGGGGCCGTATTTCAATGGGCCGGACCAGTTCGCGGTGCACTTCACGCACAAGGTGACGCCGAAGGCGACGGGGCGGCAGGTGACGCTGGAGGAGGTGGGGGTGTACACGGTGGGGGCGGATGATTTGATTACGCGGGAGCAGTTCTTTTTCGAGGGGGCGCGGTAGGGGGGGCGGGGCATTACGGTCGGAGCAAGGCGCGGAAGCCGGCTTGCTCGAAATGGTGGTCGGTCGTGAGCGCGTCGGCGAGCTTCATGCGCGCCATGACGACGAACGAGGTGCAGTCGACGAAGGACCAGCGCTTGTCCGGGCGGGCTTCAAAGAGGTCCAGGGCCTCGTCGAAGGTCGCGGGGTCGGCGGGGACGATCGTCACGCCGCGCATGGACCTCAACTCGCTTACGGTTTCGACGAAGAGGGGGCGGTTGAGGGGTTCGGATGAGATGGTTGCCGAGTTCGGTGAGGACCCACTCCGTCGTCACGATCGCGCGGAGCGTCGGGGTCAGCGCCGCGGCGATCGCGTGGGCGTTGTCCGCCGGACTCAAGAGCGCCACGTAATACGACGTGTCGGCAAACGTGCCGGTCATCGCTTGGGCGTCCCGTAGAGGTAGTGATCGTGATTCTCGGCGGCGTCGGCGGGCAGGTTCTTTGCCCGGCCGGCGAGGCGCATGAGCCGTTGTCCGAGTTCGGTCACCGGGGCTTGGTCGGGCACCGCGACTGCGACGACCGTGCCGTCGGGGAGTCGAACGTCCCCGTCGAGGACGATCACACCGTTGTCAACGCGTCCGGAGTAGGTCATGGGGCACCGTGATCATTATAGCACGGGTGGAATCGGGGGCGTCGTGCGCAACGAGAAACCCACGGGTGGAGCCCCGTGGGCTTTCTGGGGCGTTTGGCTTTCGAGGCGGTCAGGCGTTACGCGTGCTCCCCGTTGGCGCTCGCGCCGATCGTGGCGGTTGCGGGTTCGGTTGACGACGGTTCCACCGGATGCATCAGCAGCGTCACCACGTCCGTCGGGCAGACCTCGACGCAGGTCCCGTCCATGTCGCACTGGTTGAGGTTGCGCAAATCGATCAGGGCCTTGCCGTCGACCATCTTGAGCACGCCCTTGGTGCAGTGGCGGACGCAGACGTCGCAGCCGATGCAGTCCCGCGTGTCGATCGCCAGCGTGGCCCGGACCGGCAGCTTCGTGCGCGGGTCCGTGCGCGTGAACTTGCCGACGGCGCTGGCCATCTCCCTCGCCTCGTGCACGGCGAAGTCGGCGTCGAGGCGGTCGAACTGGGCCTGGCTCTTCACCTCCGTCGTCCCGCCCCGGCGGCGCAGGCGGTAGACGGGTTGGTGGCAGTTGTCGCAGGTCTGCAGCGACTCGAGCTTTTCGAGGTACTTGATGACGGTGCTGACGACCGTCGCGTGGGACCACGTCAGCGGGCTGACCGAGATCGGCTCGTTGGTGTACGGGTTGACCTGCTCGGCCAGCACGCCGGACTCCAGCGCGTGCCCGGCCGTCCACTCGAAGATCGGTAGCGCCATCTTGAGCTCGGCGGGCGTCTTGGCGCGGGTGATGTAGTAGTCCGCCAGCCAGAGCGTGCAGATGAACCACGGGTTGCCGGGGACGGCGGCGATGTCGTTGCTGATCCGGTGGTAGTAGTCGTTCTCGTACCGGGCGACGCCGCCCACGCGCGTCTTGACCCACAGCTTGCTCTCGATCGCCTGCATGGTGGCGACGACGCGCGGGTCGTCGGCCTCGAACAGGTGGAACTTGAAGATCGCGTAGATCGACGCGTCCAGCACCTCGTCGACCTCGAACAAATCGTTGGTCGTCGGCTCGGGCGAGGGACAGAGCTCGGTCGTTTCGGTGTACTCGGCGTCGCCCGGCGGGGTCGGCATGTCCTTGGGCACCAGCCGGCGGACGAACCGCTTGAGCCCCGTGTGCCACATGTGCTTGGCGGCGGCGGCCTTGATCTCCTCGGCGGCGGTGTTGTAGCGCTCGGCCCGCTCGCGGTCCCCGAAACAGACGGCGAAGTTGCGCGCGGCCTTCAATCCGCCGTAGACGGTCGCGACGGTGAACGCGTGGATGCCCCAGCGTTCTTCCCAGAGGTCATAGGACGGCAGGGGGAGGCCGGTGCGGGGGTCGCGGTAGTCGACCATGAAATCCGCGGCCTTCTGCACGACGTCGACCCACAGCGGGCGGATGAACTCGATGTCGCGGTAGCGGTAGTAGTGGCGCCAGATGGCCCAGACGACCAATGCCGTCTCGTCCTCCTGGATCGGCAGGACGCGCTGGCCCTTCATGAGCCACGGGTGCCAGCTCGACGCGAGCGAGCCGTCGGGGTTGTACTTGTGGTAGAAAAAGCCCTCGGGCGAGATCGTCCGCTGGCAGAAGCTGTAGAACCACCGCGCCAGGTCGCTGAAACCGGCCATGTCGAGCGCGTTGGCGACGAGCGCGCCGTCCCGCGGCCACATGTACGAGTACGTGTCGCGGCTGAACTGCATGATGTCCGAGTCGTTCGCCGCGATGATGGCGCCGTCGTTGTCGACCTGCGTGCGCGTCACGAGCAGCGACCGCTTGAACAGGTCCACGACCTTGGGCGGGAGGTTGCCGAAGTTGATGTTGGTGCCGCCCGCCCACAGCCGCCAGTACGACGTCGTGCGGTCGATCACGCCCTGCGGGCCCTGCTTGATGAGCCACTTGTGCAGCTCGAGGAGCTCGGCGCGGCTCTCGGTGCAGATCATGAGCATGTAGACCGTGGCCTCGCCGTTGGCGGGCACGGCCAGGTGGTGGCTCATC
>DATHXE010000123.1:0-9617 GCA_035459845.1 Tepidisphaeraceae bacterium
GCCGTCGTGGAAGCAGATGCCGGCGCTCACCAGCATGCCGGTGGCGCTCCAGAAGGGCGTTTTCATGATGATCGCGCGGGCCTCGGCCTTCTGGCGGTCGGCGAGGTCGGCCGGGGTGATGCGGGCCATCATGATGTCGCCCAAATCGCGCTGCATGGCGCCGATGTGGTTGGCGTGGAGCAGTTCGCCCGGTGGCGGGCCCTTGGCGCGGGCGAACTCCTCGGTCAGCGGGGCGAGGAAGTGGCGGAGGTTCTGGGCGTCGACGGTGCTGTAAACCCACCGGCCGGCGACGGCGTGGTTGCGCGCGGACCAGGCGAGGATCACGAGCATCGGCGACGCGACGACCCACGCCAGCGCGTGCCAGCGGATCGGGCGGTTTTCGGAGCGCGAGAACATCCACCACGCGAGTGCGACGGCGGGCCAGAAGTAGGTCGTTGCGGGCTTGACGAGGATGGCGGCCCCGAGGACCAGGCCGGCGAGCAGCCAGGCCCACGTCTTCCCGCCCGCGCCGCCGGCGTAGAGCAGGGCGATGCCGGCGGCGATCAGGACGGCGAACGTCAGGTCGGCCAAGACCATCGCCGACAGGCCGATGCCGGTGGTCGAGAGCGCGGCGAAGACGCCGGCGACCGTCGGGCCCCACAAGTCGCGGAAGATCTGGCGGGCCAGCCAGAAGGTCATGAGCGGGACGAGCGAGCCGAGCACGGCCTGCGCCCAGACCAGGCCGGGGATGCCCCAGCCGAGGCGGTAGGAGAGTGAGACGATGGCCGGGTACCCGGG
The DNA here is from genome assembly GCA_035459845.1 of Tepidisphaeraceae bacterium. Taxonomy (GTDB): domain Bacteria; phylum Planctomycetota; class Phycisphaerae; order Tepidisphaerales; family Tepidisphaeraceae; genus DASPKW01. Next base: position 778 of record DATHXE010000123.1, read on the forward strand.
CGTGCGGAGCATCGCGAAGAAGCGCGATTCGGGGGTGTCCGCGCCGTACTGGCCGGTGGCGGCGAGGTGGCGGCCGAGTTGGACGTACTCGCGGCTGTCGAAGTGCCAGGTGACGATCTGGTCGGCGCTGTTGTGCGACAGCACCTGGTTGGCGAAGGAAAGGCGGAGGAGTAGCGCGAAGGCCCAGACGGCGGTGGCCATCGAGAGGACGAGCCAGCGCGGGTGACGCCGGGGGGGCCCGCCTTCGGAAGGTTGGATGGGGACGTCGGGGAGCGCGGTCACGGAGGTGCGAGTGTGGGGGGAGGCGCGGGGAGAGTCAAATGCGCGTGGGACTTCGATTGATTCTGCGAGCCGCGCTATCGGCGTCCCACTAGCCGCTGAAGCGGCTAGCCCGCGATAGGTGACCAAGCCGCTCAGGGGAGGCGCGTGGGTGCGCCGTCGATGTCGGTGGGACTCAAATAGACGTCTGCCCAGTCGGCGCCACCGAGGTCTTTGTTGTCGAATCGCTTGACGAGTATCCAACCGGCGCTGCGAATCTCGTCGGGGGTGAGGCAGAGGTTCTGGTCGGAGTTGGTGGCGCCCAGGTGCGGGTCCCAGATCAGGAGTGTACCGGGCGTGCGCTTGCGGAGGCCTGATTTGCCGGGCTCGGCGGAATGCCGGGGGCGGGAGAGGTCGAGGTCAAGGTAGTAGCTCATCGTCGGGAGCGACGAGAGGATGCGCGGGTAACACCGGCGGAGGTCGGGATCGGACCGCCACCAGTCGGCGATCTTGCCCGCGACGCGGTCGGCGGTTTCGGACTGCGTGATCGGGATGTTGGGGTAGCTGACGCCGGTGAAGGTGATGAGGAGGGGGGTGAGGGAGAGGACGACGGCGACGGCGTGGGGGTGGTTCTTGAACCATCCGACCAACCCGCTGCTCGAGAGGAGTTCGTCGGGTTTACTCGCGAAGAACCATTCCCACCCGCGCGCGGTGAGGAGGGCCCAGAAGGGGGTGCAGATGACGAGGTAGCGGAGGCCGCCGTTGCTGCCCATCCACCCGCGCCACCAGAGGATCGTGTGGCCGATCAGGACGAGGAGGGGGAGGGCGGCGGTCCAGAAGGGGAGGTGGAGGGGTTTGTCAGATGGGGGGAGGAGGGGAGGAGGGGATGAGGGGGTGAGGGGTGCGGAATCGTTATGTGTGGCAACCGTCCGCGGCGCGTCGAGCGGGAAGCCGCGCGGGTCGGGGCGGCGCGTGATGTTGCGTTGCCACCACGATCGCACCGACTGCCGCCACGCCTGGTTGGAAAGCGCGAGGTATGCGCCGACGAGGGTGGCGGGGAAGACGACGAAGCCGACGAGGAGGGGGAGGCGGATGAGGAAGTCGAAGGGGTAGCCGCTGCCATAGGCGCTGGTGGCGGAGTAGGGCCAGTTGGCTTTGACCCAGGCGTACCAGGGGCCGGCGTAGCCGTGGTCGCGGGTGAGGGCGTAGCCGGCGAAGTTCCAGGCGAGGAAGGGGATGGCGAGGACGGGGAGCCAATGCCAGCGGCGGTGCCAGACGAGGGCGGCTGCGGTTATGCCGATGAACCCGAAGCCCTCGGGCCGGCCGAGCGGGAGCAGGCCGACGAGGATGGCCATCACGAGCCACTGGCGGCGCTGGTACGCGAGGAAGGCCGCGCCCAGGATGAGCGCGAACGGGATCTCGGTCATCTCGCTGAACGCGTGGACGTAGAAGATCGGCTGAGCGAAGACGAACACGACGGCGAGCGCGGGCCAGCGGAGGTTCTGGCCCTTGGCGAGGCGGTGGGTGATCCAGGCGATGAGGAGTGCGATCGCGATGCTGAGCGCGCGAGTGGCGAGCACGCCTGCGCGGATGTCGCCGGAGTCGCGGCCGAGTTGGGCGGGCAGTGCGTAGAGGAGGGTGGTGAGCGGGCGGCCCCAGACGTTGACGAAGTTGAGGGGCTGGTCGACGGCGAAGCGGGCGATCAGGTAGTGGTTGGTGGCGTCGCCCTCGATGAACCCGCGGTAGCCGACCGCGCCGACGGCGCAGAGCGCGACGAACGCGAGCGTGGCGATCAGGAGGGCGCGGCGTTCGATGCGCGAGTCGGTCGTCGTTTCGAGCTCAGGGGACATCCGGCCGGGATTATGCGGATGGGGGGAGAGAATACGAGGATGGAAGGCGGAGGATGGAAGATGGCGCGCCGTTCCATCCTCCATCTTCCAGCCTCGTGTTTGCCTCCCACGTTTCCGTCTGGCCCCGACTAGGGCAATTGTGCGCTTTTGCTCGCGTGTTACCGTATGTCCATCGCTCGCGATCATTGCGGGCGACACTTTCAACGCAGAGGAGACGATTCTCATGGGTCTTTACGACGATGACAACGCGGCGGTCACGGGCGGCGACGTGCTGGACGTGATCTACTTCCAGACCAAGTTCGCCCAGCTCAAGTTCGACGCCGCCCTCAAGAGCCGCCAGCCCGAGCACGCGGTCGGGAGCCTGATCCCGAGCGTGATCAACGGGGCCGAGGACGTGCTCAAGACCTACCCGAACCACGCGGAGGTCAAGGGGTGGGTCGACAACGCGAAGAAGATCCAGGGCAAGATCAGCTCGAGCGCGGCCCCGGAGGACTTCAAGGCCGACTTCAACTACTGGAAGGACTACTCGTACGAGGCCGGCTGGCGGTCGTACCACATCGCCAAGCTCGCGTTCGCGCAGCAGAAGCTGGACATGGCCAAGATGCACGCGAGCGAGGCCGTGACGCAGTTCGGGCGGTCGGCCGACCGGATGACGAACTGGCCCGCGGACGTGCAGCAGTTCGTGAAGTCGGGCAAGGCCGAGATGGAACAACTGCTCGAGCAGGTCAAGGCCAAGAGCAAGTAAACACCGCCCGGGCCGGTTCGCCCGATCGGATGGGATGTGGCAGCCCGGCACACACGCGCCGGGCTGTTTTTCGTTCCACAGCTGCAACGCAACGCGTTGCTGACGCGCGGTCCACGGGAATCGCTTTCGCAGTCGAGCGCGTCAGCAGGTCGTTGACCCGCAGCTAACTGTGACGCTTGCGAACGCCAGCGCGCCTGGGGAGTATTGTTTGACGTTCCCCAGTCTGGCACTCACTTCCCGGAGAGCGGTTTCGATGAACAACGTAACCCGTCGTCGCACGCGTGTCGTGTCGTTCCTGGGCGCGATTGCGCTTTCGGCCGCCGCGCACGCGGCGGCGCCCGACGCGGACTGGGGGCGGTTCCGGGGGCCGAACGGGTCCGGCGTGGCGGTCGGGGCGAATACGCCGGCGCGGTTCGACGAGAAGGACTTCAACTGGCGGGTTGCGCTGCCGGGGTACGGGCACTCGTCGCCGGCGGTGGTGGGCGGCAAGGTGTTCGTCACGTGCGCGGACCAGGAGACGGCCAAGCGGTCGGTGCTGGCGCTGGACCTGGCGACGGGCAAGCAACTGTGGCGGCGGGACGCGGACGTGACGGGGATGAAGCAGCACAAGGACAACGCGCTGGCGGCCTCGACGCCGGCGGTGGACGCGGAGCGCGTGTACGCGACGTTCGTGTCGCCCGAGTCGTACAAGGTGCTGGCGTACGACCACTCGGGCAGCGAGGTGTGGTCGTACGACATGGGCCCGTGGCAGAGCCAGCACGGGGCGGGGTGTTCGCCGATCGTGCACGAGGGGATGTTGATCGTGCCCAACGACCAGGACGGGCCGACGGCGTCGCTGGTGGCGCTGGACGCGAAGACGGGGGCGGTGAAGTGGAAGGTGCCGCGCAAGCCCGGGTCGACGGCGGCGTCGACGCCGTGCGTGTTCAAGCCGAAGGTCGGGCCGGCGCAGTTGATTTTGAGCTGCACGGCCAGCGGGCTGACGTCGGTCGACCCGCAGACGGGGAAGCAGAACTGGCAGGTCGCGTGGCCGAGCCCGACGGCGAGCAAGCTGCGGTCGGTGGGCTCGCCGGTGGCGACGGACACGCTGTGCGTCGGCACGGCCGGTCAGGGCGGGGCGGACCGGTCGGGCGCGGTCGTGCAGCCCGACCCGGCGGACCCGACCAAGCCGCCCAAGGTGGTGGCCAAGCTGCCGGCGGGTCGCGCGTACACGTACGTCCCGACGCCGGTGATCGTGGGCGACCTGATGTTCCTGTGGGGCGACTCGGCGACGGTCACGTGCGTCAAGGCGACGACGGGCGAGCAGGTGTGGCAGCAGACGCTCCCCAAGGCCGGCGCCGCGCCGCTCGAGTTCTACTCGTCGCCGGTGGTGGCGGGCGACAAGCTGTACAACGTGAGCAAGGAGGGCGAGGTGATCTGCCTGAAGGCGGGCGAGAAGTTCGAACTGCTCGGGCGGTCGCCGCTGGGGGAGAAGTGCCACTCGACGATCGCGGTCGCGGGGAACGCGCTGCTGATCCGGACGACGGGGCATTTGGTGTCGGTGGGGAAGTAGGGGGGAAGCCGCAAAGCGGCGACAGCTTATAGCCCACGGCGTAGCGCCGTGGGCTCTAGTCTTACGCCGCTCCGCGGCTCACCGCCTCCTTCACCGCGGAAGCCTCCGCCCGGTCCGCCCCGCGCCACGCGACGTAATGGGCGACCCACGCCACGACCGCCCCCGCCGGCAGGTCGACCAGGTAGTGCTGCTTCGTCGCAAGTGTCCCGTACAGGATCAGCACCGCCCAGATCCATCCCAGCACGAGCAGGGGGATCAGCGTGCGCTGGCCGAGGTCCGCCAGCGCCCGCCGCGCGTACAACAGCGCGTACACCGTCAGCCCCGCGTGCAGCGACGGGAGCGAATTGATCGGCTGGTCGATCGCCGCGATGTGCCGGTAGAACCAGTCGGCGTCGGCGGGCAGTTCGGGGCGCGGGTAGGCGATCGGGTAGCCGAAAAAGAACACGCAGCACGTCACGAACATCAGGGCCATCCCCAGCGAGTACCGGCGGAGGTGATCCGCCCGGATCGACAGCACCGGCGGGAGCGGCAGCAGCAGATACATCGACATGTACGGCCAGATCCACCCCGGCTGGAACGGCACCGCGCGGTCGATCGCCAGCAGCGGGATCTCGTGCCGCGCCGCCAGCGGCAGCCACTGCGGGAGGTAGTAGCAGACGGCGAAAAACGGGACGAGAAGGACGAGGATCAGCAACTTCCGCTGCACGTACATCATCGCCCGCTCGCGCGGGGCGCGTGGCGATAGAGCGTCGACGGGCGGATCGGCAGGGGGCGCGGTCATCGGGGGCCGATTGTGCGGGAACGGGTCGAAGGAAGAAAGCCGTACGCGCGCCATCTCCACGCCCTGTCGAGTCACGGGTATAACCGGGCAGCCTTGATAGCCGAGGGCGGCAGCCCACGGTCGCGTCGTCCGCAAACCCGCCTTCGAACACGAGGATCACGACATGCGAGCAGTGCGATGGATCGGCAACGTCATGACGGGCATCCTGCTCTGCGGCGCGGGCGCCGCCGCGACCGCCCAGGACTCGAACTGGTCGCAGTGGCGCGGGCCGACGTTCAACGGCGCGAGCACCGCGAAGAACCTCCCGGAAAAGCTCGATAAGGCGGCCGCGCTCTGGTCGACGGCGATGCCCGGGCACTCGAACGGAACGACCGTCATCCACGGTGACCGGGTCTTCACGACCGCGTCGGCCCCCAAGACGATGAAGCTCTCGGCGATCTGCCTGAACAAGGCCGACGGGAAGATCCTCTGGCAGCACGAGATCGGCGACGGGTTCGTCACGAACCAGCGCAACGACTTCGCCAGCCCGTCGCCCGCGACCGACGGCAAGCGCGTCTTTTTCCTCTACGGTAACGGCCTGCTCGCCGCGTTCGACGTCGACGGCAAGGCCCTCTGGAAGCGAGACCTCTGGAAGGACCACGGGAAGTGGAGCGTGCAGTGGCTCTACGCCTCGAGCCCGCTGCTCTACAAGGGCAAACTGTACGTGCAGGCCCTGCACCGCAACGTGCCGGGCGAGTCGGATTCGTACCTGCTCGGCGTCGACCCGGAAACGGGGAAGGACCTGTTCAAGGTGGCCCGGCCCAGTGACGCGGTGGCCGAGTCGCGTGAGTCGTTCGGGTCGCCGATCCCGTGGGAGCGGCCGTCCGGCACACAGATCCTCCTGGTCGGCGGCGATTGCGTCACCGGCCACGACCCCGAGACCGGCAAGGAAATCTGGCGCGGCGGCGGTTGGAATCCCCAGAAGATTGGACACTGGCGCCTCGTGCCCAGCCCGGTGACGTGGGAGGGCCTGGTCGTCGTCTGCCCGCCCAAGCGCGAAAAAATGCTCGCTTGGCGCGAGGGCGGCCAGGGCGACGTGACGGCGACCCACTTGGCGTGGAAGGCCGAGGAACTGACCAGCGACGTCTGCGTCCCGCTCGTCTATCAGGGCAAGCTGTACGTGCTCGACGGCGACAAGAAAACCCTGACCTGCGCCGAGCCGGCGACCGGGACGAGAATCTGGTCCGTCCCCAACGAGAGCCGGTCCGTCATGCGCGGGTCGCCGACGGCGGGCGACGGGAAGATCTACGCGACCAACGAGGACGGCGACGTGTTCTGCTGGTCGGCGGTCGACGGAAAGCTTCTGTCGAAGGTCGCGCTCGAGGCCAAGGGAACGCGCGGGAGCGTGGCGCTGGTCGACGGGATGGTGGTCGTTCGATCGGCGGACAAGGTCTGGGCGTTCGGGACGAAGTAGCCGGGCCGAACCAAAAGCAAACCCAAAAGAGGCGCACCCGCCCGGGTGCGCCTCTTTGCGATTGATGAGGCGGGGCTTGTGTTTTGCAGGTTACCGATTACGAATGGGGCGGTGTAGGGTTTTTCTACCGGTGGCGTCAGGGAAGTGTCTACCATCGTCCGTGGGGCGCGGTGGAGCGGGCCGGAGACCGGATGGAGAAAAAGAAGCGGCACACGATCCTGGTGGTCGACGACGAGGCCGACGTGGTGGCCAGCGTGAAGGACCTGCTGCGCCTCGAATACAAGGTGCTCGGGGTGACGCGGGCGGCCGAGGCGATGGCGGTCGTCGAGCGCGAGCCGCTGGACGTGGTCATGACCGACCAGCGGATGCCCGAGCAGAGCGGAGTGGAACTGCTCGAGCGCGTGCGCGAGCGGCAGCCCGAGGCGACCCGCCTGCTGTTCACGGGGTACGCGGACCTCAAGGCCGTGATCGACGCGATCAACAAGGGGGACGTGTACCGTTACATCACCAAGCCGTGGGACCCGGACGAGCTGCTGACGATCATCCGCGAGGCTTGTGGGCACCACGACCTGCTCGTGGAGCGTCGGACGCTGCTGGACGAGGTGCAAGCGAAAAACGCGCAGCTGGAGAAGGCCAACGCCGACCTCCAGCGTGCGGACCAGCTCAAGAACGCGTTCATCCAGGTCGCCAGCCACGAGCTGCGCACGCCGCTGACGATCCTGACGGGCGTGGCGCACCTGGCGGCGATGTACCCGGGGTCGACGGGCGAGTTGGGCGAGCTGCTCAAGCGCATCCAGCAGGCCGGGACGCGGATGCAGCACCTGATCAACCAGATCGTGACCATGCTCTCGATGCAGCAATTCGAGCGCAAGCCGGCCATGTCGGCGCATAACCTGGCGCGGCTGGTGCGGCGGGCGGCGGACGACGTGCGGCCGTTCGTCGTCACGCGCCGCCAGACGCTGCTGGTGGACGTGCCCGAAGAACTCGGCGACTTGACCGTGGACGAGGAAAAGATCCGCGACGCGGTGAACCATCTGCTGCTCAATGCCGTGAAGTTCACCCCGGACGGCGGGACGATCACGGTCGGCGCACGCCGGCAGGGGGAGGACGGGCGGTCCGGCCCGGCGCGGATCTGGGTCAGCGACACCGGCGTCGGGATGGACGCGCCGAGCGTGAGCCGGGTGTTCGACACGTTCTTCACGTCGTTCGACGTCTCGCACCACTCGTCCGGCCACTTCGAATACGGCAAAAAGGGATTGGGCCTCGGCCTGTCGGTGGTGAAGGCTTTCGTCGAGATGCACGGCGGAAGCGTGGCGGTCGCGAGCGAGCCGGGACAGGGGACGACGTTCACGATCACGTTGCCGGGGACCTGACCCGCCGTCCTCCCTGATGAGAAGCGGGCGTTTGCGCACGGGTCCGCGGCGCCAGCGGGTATGATGTGACTCGCGCATTGGTGGGAAGCGCGACGAGGAGGTCTACGTGAGCCGGGCGTCGGACGCGGGCGTACGGAGCAGCCGGGGGGGGGACGGGGCCGGCCCGCGCGCCGCCGGCGACGGGGTCACTGGCAAGGCCAAGTCGGAGTGGGAACTGCTCGAGTCGGCCCGGCTGACCGCCGGCCCGCGCATGCTGCTGGTGGCGCGCACGGTCACCCGGGCGTGCTGCGTGTTCGCCGCCGGGATGGCGGTGATGGTGCTCGCCGGGTGGGTGTTCGACGTCCAGCGCCTGCGGTCCGTGCTCAACGGCGCGGTCCCCATGAACCCGGTCACGGCGATCGCGTTCGGGCTGTCGGCCGCATCGCTCTGGCTGTTGTGCGGGATCGAGGCGGGGCCCGGATGGCGGTCGCGCGCGCTCGCGCAGCTGCTGGCGGCCGGGGTGATCGCGATCGGCGCACAGCGGCTGCTCGCGTACTTCGTCGGATTCCCGTGGGCGATCGACGAGCTCGTGTTCACGTCGAGACTGGCCGGGAACCGAATGGCCCCGACCACGGCGATCGCGTTCGTCCTCACGGGCCTGGCGCTGGCGGGGATGGACGTCGAGTGGTCGCGGCGGCGCCGGCGCCCGGCCGTGTGGCTGGCGATCTTCGCGGGCGCGATGGGCCTGACCGCGCTCACCGGGTACCTCTACCACGTCAAGGAGTTCTACGGGGTGGTGCACACGTACATCGCGATGGCGCCGAACACCGCGGCCGGGTTCGTCGCGCTCTC
>DATHXE010000124.1:0-8451 GCA_035459845.1 Tepidisphaeraceae bacterium
CACCACCAAGGTCACGACGCGGGACGGGCTCCGCGCCGCCAACCCCGACCCGGCCAAGCTCACCGACCAACTCCGCAAAGACCTCGAAGACGCCGCCGCCCGCGCCAACTCCGCCCTCACCTCCAACCCGACGCAGAAGTACGCAGAGGACGTGCGCAAGGCCATCGCCACGATCCAGTCCGCCGCCGACGGCCTCAAGAACTTCTCCCCGCGCATGAAGATCGTCGGCCTGTTCACCAAGGCTAAGAACGACGAGAACCAGAAGGTCGTCGAGGACGTCGAGAACAAGCCCGAGGTCCGCTACCAGCAGGTCGCCGACCTCCTCTCCGAGTACGCCCAAAAGTCCGGCGGCAAGATCGCCGTCGACATGATCGACCCGACCAACGAGCCCGAACGCCTCGCCCAGCTCTTCAAGGAAGTCCAGGAGAAGTTCGGCAACAACGTCCAGAAGCACCGCGACGTGCTCGACGCCTACTCGGCCACCGTGAAGGATCTGGACGCGACGATCAAGCAGCAGCGCACCGCCCTGGCGGCCCTCCCGAAGGTCGAAGACCCGCAACTCGCCCGCTTCCTCGATCAGGTCGGCGGAACCTTCGACCGCTTCGGCGCAGAGCTCAAGAAGGCCGACGAGCGCGTCAAGGAGCAGCTCGGCCTGGTCGTCCCCGACTACGCCGGCGCGACCGGCGCCGTCCAGGCCTTCATGACCATCATGCAGGCCCTGTCCGGCCAGGTCGCCAGCGAGTTCGTCAAGGTCGCCGCCGACGCCAAGACCCCGCCCGAGGTGAAGAAGTTCGTCGAGGCCGCCATCCCGCGCTTCAACTCGATGAAGACCGCGTCCGAAGGCCTGCTGACCAAGGCCGCCGACCTCCCGGCCCTCAAGCAGTTCGACGAGCTGCGCAACAACAAGTCCAACTCGATCGCCGTCATCGCCGAGACCGACCTCAAGGCGATCCCGATGGAGTCGATCTACCCGACCGACGAGATGTCCCGCGGCATGGGCGAGGGCAAGGTCAAGCCGCGATTCGCCGGCGAACAACAGGTGTCCGCTGCCGTCGTCCGCCTGACCAGCCGGGAAAAAAAGAAGGTCGCGTTCGTCCGCTCCGGCAGCTTCCCGCTGACCGATTTCCGCTCGCAGATCGCCGCCCAGCAGACCGGCCGGCCGTCCTACTTCAACATGGCCCAGCGCCTCCGCGACCTCGACGTCGAGGTCCTCGAGAAGGACGTCAGCGGCATGTGGGCCATGCAGCAGATGCAGCAGCGCCGCGGCATGCCCCCCGAGCCCGAGCCGTCGGACGAGGACCTCAAGGACGCCGTCTGGGTCGTCCCCATGCTCCCCGTCGACCCGCAGGAGGCGATGATGAACCCGGCCTCCGGGCAGCTCGCCACCAAGGTGCGCGACCACCTCCGGGTAGGCGGGTCCGCGATGATCCTCGTCGCCTACCCGCGCGTGCAGAAGCTCGACTTCCTCAAGGAAGATTACGGCCTCGACGTCGCCGTCGACCACATCGCCGTGCACGACAAGATCGAGGCCGCCGGCGCCCGCGCGTCCGACCGCGCCGGCGATTGGCAGCGCCAGTCGGCGGTCTTCATCTTCACCGACTACGGCCGCCACCCCGTCACCGACGCCGTCCGCTCGCTCGACGGCCTGATGGTCCCGCTCGTCCCCGTCCGCCAGCTCGACCGCGGGCTGATGGACGAGAACTCCCGAAAGGCGCTGGAGGCAAAGCTCAAGGACCTGACGGTCACGATGCTCCTGCCGATCCCCGAGACCCCGCGCGCCTGGGCCGAGAGCGACTTCGAGTCCGCCGCCCGCAACAACGTCACATACGACCCCAAGCCCGCCAAGCCGGACGCCCTCGCCGACTTCCCCGCCCCGTTCTTCGGCGGCGCAGCCATCGCCTCCAAGAACGGCGACCAGCGAATCATGGTCCTCGGCTCGGCGATCTTCCCGTCCGACGGCTACGTCGGCATCCCCGACGAAGAGGTCGAGCGCACCCAGGGCCGGAGCGTCCCCCGCTTCCCCGGCAACGCCGAGCTCTTCACCAACTCCGCCTACTGGCTCCTCAAGATGGACCCGCTCATCGCGATCAGCCCCAGCGCCATGCAGATCGCCCGCATCGACCCCCAGATGTCCGACGCCCGCCGCTCCCTCTGGCGCATCATCCTGATCGCGGGGCTTCCCGCGCTGGTGCTGGCAGCGGGAACGCTCGTCTATCTCAAACGGCGAGATTGACGTCCCTGGACTAGCCGCTTCAGCGGCTAGTGGGACCCCAATAACCGTCCGCCCGTCAGCTACTGAATACCGACTACTGACTACCGGCTACTCCCCGCCATGAACTTCAAAACCACCCTCATCCTCCTCCTCCTGCTCGCCGCCGCGGGTGGGTACGTCGCCTGGGATCGCCTTAAGAACGCCGACACACCCGAGAAGAACACGGCCACCGCCAACCCGGCCAAACTCTTCGACGTGAGCGATCCCGCTGACGTCACCTCCCTCGCCATCCGCGGCCCCGACACCGAGGTCGTCCTCACCGCACTCCCGACCGACGAGAAGAAGGACAAGAACGATCCCTTCGCGCAGATGGCCCCCGCCAAGCAGTGGCGTATGACCAAGCCCGTCGAGTCGGCCGCCAACTCCGCCGAGGTCAACACGCTCGTCGAGGAGCTCGTGCGCCTGGAGTCCAAGGCCAAGGTCGACCCGGCCGGCAAAGGCCTCGACAAGCCCAAGTACACCGTCGAGATCGCCGCCAAGGGCGGAAAGGTCCTCAAGTTCGCCGTCGGCGACCGCAGCCCGCTCGGCGAGCTCTACCTGCGCGTCGAGGGCAAGCCCAAGGCCGACGTCGTCGCCGCCTCCGTCTACGACCGCATCGCCAAGCCCGCCAACGACCTGCGGGACACCAAGCTCGTCGCCGCCAAGGTCCCCGACATCACCCAGATCAAGATCGAGGCCGACGGCCAGCCCACGGTCGCCCTGACGAAGAAGGGCGCCGACTGGCAGGTGACCGAACCCAAGCAGTTCCCCGCCGACGCCAGTGTCATGACCGACCTGCTCGGCGCAATCACGAACCTCCGCGCCACCGACTGGATCGCCAAGGATTCCCCGGACGTCTCCAAGGCCCGGTTCGACAAACCAGTGTTGACGGTCTGGTACGCGACCACGCCCGCCGCGCCCCCCGCGACCCAGCCGACCACTTCCCCCGCGCAGCCCGCCCCCACTTCTCAGCCCGTCTGGACGTCGATCACCTTCGGCCAATACGAAGACGTGTCGCGCGAGAAGATCTACGTGCAGGTCTCCAACCCGCACGCCGTCGTGCGCCTCTCGTCCACCGCGCTCGCCACGTTCCAGAAGAAGCCGCTCGACCTGCGCGACAGCAAGGTGATCGCGATCGACCCAGAGCAGGTCAGCAGGCTTGCGATCACGACCGAAACGCCCGGCGGCTCGGGCCCGGTCGCCAACCCGACGCCCGCGAAGAAGACCGCCGTCTCGATCGAACGCCGCAAGCAGACGACGCCCGCCCCGAGCCCCGACCCGACCAAGCCCGCCCCGCCGGCGCCGCCGGCCGGTTGGGCGCTGCTGTCCGACCCCAAGGGCGACGCCGACGCCGAGGCCGTCCAGAACCTGCTCGCCGACCTCAAGACGCTCACCGTCACCAAGTATGTCGAAGCCCCGCCGGCCACCCCCAACCCGGCCAAGACGGTCACGCTCGCCCTGACGACCGAAGGCCCCGGCGGCACGCCCGTCACCCAGCACCAACTCACCCTGATCGACCCCGGCAATGACCAGCCGCTCGTCGGCTCGTACAATGGCCTCGCGTTCGAACTCTCCCGCACGATCCTTTCCCGCCTCGAGGGCAACTTTGCCAAGAAGACCCCCCAACCCGAAATCCCGGCCGGCACCCCCAAAGACGTCTTCGAGCTTGGAACACCTCGGAAGTAAGTCGAGCCTGACCGACGCCCAGATCGCCGACCCGCGGGAGATCCTCGACACGTTCCCCAACCCCCGGCCGGGCCGCGAGTACGAGATCAAGTTCGTCTTCCCCGAGTTCACCAGCGTCTGCCCGGTCACCAGCCAGCCCGACTTCGCCACGATCACGGTCACCTACGTTCCCGACCAGCGGTGCGTCGAGATGAAGAGCCTCAAGCTATACTTCTTCGCGTACCGGAACAAGGGCATCTTCTACGAGGCCGTCACGAACACGATCCTCGATGACTTGGTCGAAGCCCTCGACCCGATCCGGATGACCGTCGTTGGCGACTTCAACCCGCGCGGGGGCACCGCCGGGATCATCACCGTCAACTACCAACGCAAGCGCCGAAGGTAACCCGCGCGCCTTGCCCCCCATCTCACCACCTCTCCATCCTCACCATCCGCGCGTCTCCCCTGACGCGCCCTTCACCACCCCTCGTACATTTTTTCACACCCTTTCCCCCCACCCCGGACACTCCGGGGTACAGCGGATCTCCGGTTTAGCGGGGCTGCCACCCTGCTTGGCGGTCATGCCGGGCCGGTTTTTTACTGGAGTGGCCTACGTGGGTTAGCTTATAATCCGCGGCAGCCTCGATTTCCGTCACGTCGCAATTCGCCGCTAGCGCCTTCCGAAGGGACCGTACCGACGCGATGATCCCGCAACCGCCCCCCGGCCAAGATCCGATCGACCCGCGAGGCGCCTTCGCGCCTCCGCCGGCGCCCGGGGTGCCGACCGGGGTCACCGGTTGGCCCATGTCGCAAGGGGCGGGGGCCGCGGCGCAACCGCCAGTGCAATCACCGGGCCAACCGCAGGCACCGTCGCCCTTTATGGCGCAGTCGCAGCAGCAACCCCCGATGCCGACTGGGCAGATGCCCATGCCGATGATGCCGCCGATGGGTCAGGCGCCGCCGCCGATGTTCATGATGCCGCCGCCAGGGATGTTCCCGCCGGGGATGTTCAAACCCAAGCGGAGCGCGGGCCGGGTGTTTCTGACGGTGATGGTGTCGATCCTGTTGAGCGGGTCGATCATCTTGAACGTCTACCTCGGCGCGGCCCTGGGGATCAGCAGCGGGCTGGGCCTGTCGGGCGGGCAACAGATCATCAAGACGACCCTGGCAGAGGGGGACAAGAGCCAGAAGATCGCGGTCGTGCCGGTCAAGGGCGTGATCCTGGACGGGACGTCGAACAAATTCGATGCCGCCATGACGCTGGTGGAGAAGGACGACACGATCAAGGCGCTCGTGTTGGAGATCGAGACGCCCGGCGGGGGGGTGACGCCGTCGGATGAGATGTACAAGCGCGTCCTGCGGTTCCGGCAGAACAGGCCGGGCGTGCCGGTCGTGGTGACGATGGGGCAACTGGCGACCAGCGGCGGGTATTACGTGTCCTGCGCCGCCACCCACGTGGTCGCACAGCCGTCGACGCTGACGGGCAACATCGGCGTGCTGATGCCGCGCTACAACGTCGCCAAACTCGCGGAAAAGTACGGGGTGGAAGAGGTCACGATCACGGCCCCGCAGAAGGGGTTCAAGAACGCGGGTTCGATGCTCTCGCCGGTCAAGCCGGAAGAGACCAAGTACCTGCAGTCGCTGATCGACGAGATGTACGCGAACTTCAAGGCGGTGGTGGTCAGTGGCCGGGGGACGAAACTCGTGGGCAAGATCGACGACATCGCCGACGGCAAAGTTTATACGGCCAAGCAGGCGCTGGCGGCGGGCCTGGTGGACGAGATCGGGTACGCGGACGACGCCCTGCGCCACGCGGCGAAGGCCGCCGGGTTGGGCAAGCCGATGGTCGTCCGGTACGCCCCGCGGCCGCCGTCGTTCCTGGAGGCGCTGGGCGGCGCGGACGCGAAGTCCGGCGCCGGCGGGGTGACGGTTAACGGCGTGAACGTCAATGTGGACGCGGGGTTCATCGAGCAACTGGGCACGCCGCGCCCGATGTACATGTGGCGCGGGCAGTGAGGTCAGCGGATTCACGTCGAGCAGGGGGATGCGGGTTACACGTCGGGTCGTACGGATCGCCAAGTCGGTAAAGCACGAGCGAGCGAGGCACACACCATGAGTCACTCCCCGGCCAAGTACTGGACGCGGGCGGTCGCGATGACCGTCCTGTCGGCAATCGTTTGTTCCCAGGTGGCGGTCGCGGCGCCGGGGGACGAGCCGGTCGACCCCGTGGACGCGGCGATCAAGAAGGCGGTCGCGTACCTGTACTCCGTGCAGAAGGACGGGAACTGGGACGCCCCGCGGCGGACGAAAGAGGAGGGCCACATGGTCGACGGGGCCCAGTGGGGCGGGCTCACGTCGATGGCCGTGTACGGGCTGCTCGCCGCGGGCGAGAACCCGCAGAACCCCAAGCTCGCGGCGGCGATCGACTGGCTGAACAAGGCCGACGTGATCGGCACGTACGCGATGGGCATGAAGCTGCAGATGTGGAACTACATCAAGCAGCCGAGCCCGGCGATGAAGGACGTGCTCCGGAAGGACGCGACGCTGCTGCTCAACGGCGTGAAGACCGGGGCGAACAACATGGGCCTCTACCACTACTGGGTGGACCCGACCAAGGGCGACTACGACCACTCGACGAGCAATTACGGCGTGCTGGGGATGTGGGCGGCGGCGCAGCAGAACCTCGAGGTGCCCGAGGCCTACTGGAAGTTGATCGACGCGGCCTGGCGGAAGAGCCAGCTCAAGGACGGGGCGTGGGCGTACAAGCGCGAGGCGTCCGACGCCCACCCGGGCACGATGTCGCTGACGCCCGCCGGCGTCGCGACCCTGTACATCACGCAGGACATGCTCAACAACCACAAGGGCGAGTGCAAGGGCAACATCGTCGACAAGGACATCGAGCGCGGCATCGAGTGGATGTCGAAGAACTTCGCCAAGACCGGGAACAACCTGTACGCGCTCTATAACGTCGAGCGCGTCGGGACGGCGTCGGGCCTGAAGTACTTCGGTACCGTCGACTGGTACGAGGACGGGGTCAACAAGCTCCTCAAGAGCCAGGCGGCGAACGGGTCGTGGGCGGGCGGGCACGGCGGGGCCGTCCCGGGGACGGTCTGGGGCATCCTGTTCCTCGTGAAGGGCCGGGCCCCGGTCATGATGAACAAGCTCGACTACGCGATCGACACGCGCGGCGACAAGGGCGGGGCGAACTGGAACCAGCGGCCGCGCGACATCGCCAACCTCGCCAAGTGGGCCGGGAAGGCGCTGGAAAAGGAACTGAACTGGCAGATCGTGAACCTGAAGGTCGACATCGAGGACCTCCACGACTCGCCCGTGCTGTACATCTCGGGCAACCAGGCGCTGACGTTCAAGCCGGAGGAGAAGGCCAAGCTCAAGCAGTTCGTCGAGGGCGGCGGCCTGATCCTCGGGCACTCGGACTGCCTGTCGCAGGCGTTCAACGCGTCGTTCTCGAAGCTCGGGGCCGAGCTGTTCGGCGGGGAGTTCCGCGACCTCCCGGCGGACCACCTGATCTACACGTGCCACTTCAAGCGAAAGACCTGGCCGCCGGCGTTCAACCCGGCGCTCAAGGGCCTGACGAACGGCGCCCGCGAGCTCATGGTGCTGATCCCGGCGGGCGACCCGGCGCGGTACTGGCAGATCCAGAACTTCTCGTCGCTGCAGACCAAGCCGTGGGCGGAGCTGGCGTCGAATATCTACCTGTACGCGGCCGACAAGGCGACGCTCAAGAGCCGGTTCAAGGGCCAGCCGTACGTGATCAAGTCGAACGACAAGGTGAAGGCCGACCGGTCCGTGAAGATCGCGCGGCTGGATTACGGAGGGAACTGGAACCCCGAGCCGGGTGGGTGGCGGCGGTTCGAGACGCACATGCACAACGCGCGCAAGGTCGACCTGCAGGTCGAGCCGGTCAAGCTCGGGTCGGGCGCGCTCAAGCCGGGCGCGTTCCAGGTCGCCCACCTGACCGGGACGGCCAAGTTCACGCTCAACCCCGCCGCGATCGCCGAACTGTCGGCGTTCGTGAACGGCGGCGGGACGCTCGTGATCGACGCGGCCGGCGGGCAGGTCGACTTCAAGGACGCCGCCGAGGCCGCGCTGGCCAAGATCCTCAACGACCCCAAGCCCCTGTCGCCCCTGTCGCCCGACCACGCCCTGTACGCGGCGGGTGGCACGAAGCTCGATCGCGTCTCGTACCGGTACTTCGCCCAGGCGATGCTGCCGGGCGGGTCGAAGTCGATCCCGCGCGTCCGCGGGGCGCAGGTGAACGGCCGGATGGCGGTCTACTACAGCCCTGAGGACCTGTCGGTCGGCCTGGTCGGGAACAACGTGGACGGCATCTACGGCTATTCGCCCGAGTCGGCGACGGCGGTGATGGAACGGATCGTGCTGTCGGCGGCGACGAGCGGCGGGGCCCCGGCGAAGGTCGCGGGCCCGGCGGCGGACGCCGGCGCCGGCGACGCGATGCCCGCGTCCGACAAGACCGCCCCGAAGGCCGCGCCCGTTAAGGCCGAGCCCGCCAAGCC
>DATHXE010000125.1:0-12144 GCA_035459845.1 Tepidisphaeraceae bacterium
CCCGCGTTTGCACTTCTACTGACTCGCGGGCGAGACGCCCGCGATACGAGCCCACTCATGACTCTCCGCACTTGCCGCTCGGTGTCCGCTTGCGTCCTGCTCGGCCTGTTCGCCCAACTCGCCGCCGCCGCCGAGCGCGACCCCTACGACCGCTCCAACGTCCCCATCGAAGAATCCGTTACCGACCCCAACCTCGCCAAGATCGTCCTCATCCCCGACCAGGCCAAGGACCACCCCGCCGGCCAGCACGAGGGGTGGGCCGGGTGCGCGCTCTTCTACCGCATGCTCAAGCAGACGCCCGGCGTCGCGCCGGTCATGGTCGACAACGGCTGGCCGACCAAGCCCGAGACGCTCAAGGGCGCACGCACGATCGTCTTCTTCATGGACGGCGGCGGCAAGCAGTCCACCATCGCCCGCGCCGACGAGGTCCAGAAGCTCATGGACGCCGGTGTCGGCATCGTCCACGTCCACCAGTGCATCGATTACCCCACCGAGCCCGGCAAGCAGGCCATGAAGTGGCTCGGCGGCGTGTTCGACGGCAAGGCGGGCGGCGCCCGCGGCCACTGGGACGAAACCTTCGCCACCTTCCCCGAGCACCCGACCACCCGCGGCGTCGAGCCGTTCACCCTCAACGACGGCTGGATCCTCAAGTCCAAGTTCGCCGAGACGGGTGTCACGCCCCTGATGCGCACGACCCAACTCTCCCCCAAGCCCAAGCCCGGCGAGAAGCCCGAGGGCACCCAGAACATCGTCTGCTGGGCTTATGAGCGCCCGGACGGCGGCCGGGCATGGGTGCTGACCGGCGGGCACGAGCATAAGAACTGGGCCCTCCCGGGCCTTCGTCGCCTGACCGTCAACGGCATCCTCTGGTCCGCCAAGATCGACATCCCCCCCGGCGGCGCCAAGGTCGACCTCGATCCGGCCGACCTCGTCCAGAACATGGAGAAGAAGCCCGCCAAGAAGCCCTCCGCTCCGAAGGCCCCGGCCGCTGCCACGAAATAGGCTTGTAACCCGGCTTACGACCTCTCCCATCCCATCCAGACGGATCCACCCGAACCCGCCGGCCGTGTAACTCGTCTCATTTTCTGCTTCATCCGCACAAACGGTCGGTTAAGATTTCCCGCCGGGTAACGTCCTAGGACTCGGGCGGCGTCGTCCCGTTCGCCCGCGCACCTTGTTCCGCGCACATCCGGGAAGCACGTCGGGCCCGCGACTCTCGTCGCGCCCGATCGGTCCATTGATTATCCCACCACGGAGCTTTGCCATGCAGTCTCAGTCGGGTGTCGAGTCAGTCCGTAAGAGTCGGATCGCCCGGGCCGTCCTGGCCGTCCTCGCGTCGGGCACGTTCGCCGGCGCCGCCGCGCTGGCCCAGAACGCGCCCACGCC
This sequence comes from Tepidisphaeraceae bacterium, assembly GCA_035459845.1. Classification (GTDB taxonomy): domain Bacteria; phylum Planctomycetota; class Phycisphaerae; order Tepidisphaerales; family Tepidisphaeraceae; genus DASPKW01. Next base: position 1,387 of record DATHXE010000125.1, read on the forward strand.
GCCGGTGCCGGTCCCTGGCGCCGCGCCGGTGCAGGCGGTCGCCGCCGCCGCCGTCACGCAGGTCGCCGAGGCGCCCCGTTGGCCCGCCTTCGAGCTGGTCACCAAGGACATGCAGGCCACGCCCGGCCTGTTCACGATCTACCGCTACAACCCGTCCGACAATTCCAAGGACGCCACCCGCCTGCTCGTCCAGATCCCCAAGGCCCTGATGAAGCAGGACCTGCTCCTGGCCACGAGCATCTCGCGCGGCCCGATGGCCGGCTACCAGTGGGAGGACTACCTCGTCCGCTTCGAGATGTCCGGCCGGCTCGTCCTGATGACGGTCCCCGACTCGCGGTACATCACCCGCCCCGACCAGCCCGTCGGCGACGCGGTCAGCCGCACCTACAACGACGGCTTCCTGACGGCCATGCCGATCGTCACCGTCGCCGCCAACGGCGACCCGGTCGTCGACATGGGCACGTCCCTGCTCACCCCGATCGTCAACCTCCCGCTGACCGGCGGGGCGCTGATGCCGCGGAAGGACCTGTCCAGCTTCTCCAAGATCAAATCGTTCCCCGACAACGTCCTGATCGACGCCGACGTCGCCCTGGCCGGGCGCACCGGCGCCGGCACGAGCGTGGGCGTGACCTACTCGTTCCGCCGCCTGCCCGCGATGGGCAGCTACGCCGCCCGCGTCGCCGACGAGCGCGTCGGCTACTTCACGACCGCCCGCAAGGACTGGTCGATGAAGCACAGCGTCCGCGACACGACCCTCCGGTTCATCAACCGCTGGGACGTCAAGAAAAAGGACCCGTCGCTCGAGCTCAGCCCGCCCGAGAAGCCGATCGTGTTCGTGATCGAGAAGACCGTCCCCCTCCAGTGGCGCAAGTACGTCGCCGAGGGCACGCTCGAGTGGAACAAGGCCTTCGAGAAGCTCGGCATCGTCGGCGCGATCGTCGTCCAGCAGCAGACGGATGACAACGAGTTCGCCAACGTCGACCCCGAGGACGCCCGCTACAACTTCATCCGCTGGACCGTGACCGACAAGGGCCTGGCCATGGGGCCGAGCCGCGCCGACCCGCGCACCGGCCAGATCCTCGACGCCGACATCATCTTCGACGACTCGATGCTCCGGTTCTACGTCCGCGAGTTCGAGACCTTCGGCCCCCAGGGCCTCGCGTCGATGGTCGGCCCGGAGTACGTCCAGTTCCTCGCCAACAACCCGCAGTTCGCCCCGATGGGGACGGACGTCGCCGAGCTCAAGGCCGCCGCCAAGGCCGCCGGCGCAGAGCTCCTCCACGACTCGGCCGACTCCGCGTCGAGCGCCGACGTCGTGCCCGGCGTCCCGCGCCGCATCGCCCCCGCCCGGGCCGCCTGCAATTACGCCACCGGCATGCGCCAGCAGTTCGCCATGGCGACCATGGCCGCCGCCGCCGGCAAGAAGAAGCTCCCCGACCGCTTCGTCGGCGAGGTCATCAAGGAAGTCATCGCCCACGAGGTCGGGCACACGATCGGCCTGCGCCACAACTTCAAGGCGTCCAGCTGGCTGTCCGAGGCCGAGATCAAGCGGCGCCGCGACACCGGCGACGAGCCCCTCGTCGCCTCCGTCATGGACTACAACCCCCTCGTCTTCTTCGCCGGCGACGACATCGACAAGCTCCGCCACTTCATGACCCCCACGATCGGCCCCTACGACTACTGGGCCATCGAGTACGGCTACAAGAACCTCTCCAAGGACGAGCCCGACGGCAAGGCGCTCACGTCGAGCATCGCCGCCCAGAACACCCGGCGCGAGCTCGCGTTCTCCACCGACGAAGACGTGCTCGGGCCGTCGTCCGTCGACCCGGCGTCGAACCGGTTCGACTTGTCGGACGACCCGATCGCCTGGTCCAAGAGCCGCGTCGCCCTGTGCGACGAACTCCTCAAGGACATCCGCAAGTGGGCCGTCAAGCCCGGCGAGCCCAACGACCAGCTCCGCGAGTCGTTCCTGTACGTCTGGTCGACCAAGATGCGGAACCTGATGTTCGTCAGCCGCGTGGTCGGCGGGCAGTACCACAACCGCAACCGCCCCGGCGACCCCGACGCCAAGCCGGCCCTGACCCTCGTCGAGCCCAAGAAGCAGCGCGAGGCCCTGGCCGTGCTCGAGTCGACCATCTTCAAGGACGACTTCCTCGCCGCCGACCCCGAGCTTTACAACGAGCTCGTCCCGTCGGGCCGGTGGCTCGACTGGGCCGGCCAGGACCCGATCCGCCGCGCCCGCATCGACTTCCCGGTGCACGACTACATCGGCCGCTTCCAGGCGATGAGCCTGGCCAACATCTGCTCCCCGCAGACGCTCCAGCGCGTGTACGACGCCGAGCTCAAGAGCAAGGCCGAGGACAAATTCACCGCCGCCGAGCTCGTGTCGCGCGTCCGCACGATGGTCTGGGCGTCCGCCAAGCCGTCGACCGGCGGTAAGTACACTGACTCCAAGCCCCTGGTGAACAGCATCCGCCGGAACCTCCAGCGGCAGCACGTCCAGTACATGCTGGCGATCGCCGAGAGCAAGCCCGGCCAGCTCGTCTCGGCCGACCTGCACTCGATGGTGTGCTACAGCCTGCGCGAACTCTCGCAGCAGATCGGCACCGACGCCGCCGGCGCCGGCGACCGGATCGACTTCGCCAGCCGGGCCCACCTGTCCGAGACCAAGTCCCAGATCGACCGCGTGCTTAACGCCCCCTACATCCAGATGACCCCGCCCCCCGGCGGCCTGATCCTGATCGGCCAACCCACCGGCCAGCAGTAAGCATCGCGTCAGTCTCAAAACCAACGAACCCCCGGACACCAGGTGCCCGGGGGTTCTTTCATTTACTTCATCAACCACGAACGCGCACGCCCCACGCGTCTCTCTTCCTCTTCTTTGCGCTCTTCGCGTCTTTGCGGCCGTGTTCAAAGCTTCAGCAAAACTCGGCGCCCACCTCGTACGCCCCGTTCTCCGCCTTCCGGCACGAGATGATCCGCACCTCCGACACCAGCCGCTGGTCGCCCACCCCGATCTCCATCACGTAGAACTGGCTCGTCGCCACCGCGCTCGGGATCTCGAACGCCACCCCGTGCCGCGACAGGTTGATCGCCGTCACCTCGATCTTTTCCTCCGGCCGAGTCGCCGTCGGGCTGCAGATCCACGCCTCGGCCACGTGCGGCGTCCGCAGGCTCCGCCGACGGTCGAATCCTTTAGGCTCCGGGCGTGCGGCGGGCTGGGTCGTGGTGCTCATACGTTTGTTCATCGGCAATTCGCGTGATCGGGTTGACCCCCCGAGCCCGTTCGCACACGTACGTCCGAGAAAACGTACAATCCCCGCCCCGTGCGCCTCCCCGACGACCCCACCCTCCGCGCCCAGATCCGCGACACCGTTCGCGCCGCCGCGGCGCGCCCCGAGGTCTCCGCCACCGTCGCCGCCATTTACGCGGACGTGCAAACGGCCGTCGACGCCCGCCGGCCCCGGTGCGACATCTCCGGCCGCTGCTGCCGGTTCGAGGAGTACGGCCACCGCCTGTACGTCAGCACCCTCGAACTCGCCGCCTTCGTGAGCGGCCTCACCGGACTGCCCCCCGATCAACAGGAAAAACTCGACGCCGCGGCAGGGGGGTGGGACGGCACCGGCTGCCCGTTCCAGATCGCCCGCCTGTGCGCCGCGCACACGATCCGCCCGTTCGGCTGCCGGATCTACTTCTGCGACCCCTCGGCCCAGGACTGGCAGCAGGACGTCTACGAGCAGGTCCACGCCCTCCTGAAGGCCGAGCACGAGCGCCTGGGCGTTCCCTACTACTACATCGAGTGGCGCGACGGCCTCCGCGTCGCGCTCGCGGACGAATCGACCGGCGCGCGCCTGCGCGTCCTCCCGACCCCCTAGCTGCAACGCAGCGCGTTGCTGACGCGCTCGGATGCCGCGCCCTTCCGGCGCATTCCGACGGCCCACCCTGTCGATACCGCTTTTCCACTTTGACAAACGGTTGAGCACGGCGGTAAATTCGGACCCGCAAGTCGACGGCACCAATGGATCTTCAGCACAGGAAGGCGAAGTCATGAAAAAGCTTGCACTGCTCGCGATGGCGGTCGGCGGGATGATCGGGCTCGGGTCGGCCGGCGGGTGCTCGACCCCCGCCTACAACTGCGGCGAAAACATCGGCCGCATCGCCCGGACCTGGGACTACGAACTCAAACAGGGCGCGGAAGACTTCATGTTCGAAGCCATGCTCTTCCCCCCCAGCCACGGCACGCTGTGGAACCTGCGGTAACGCGGCCACGACCGCGGACAGAACTCCAGACCACCGGGCTCCGCGCCCGGTGGTCTTCTTGTTGATCCACCGCATCCGGAGGACGATGGCGCATGTCCACCAAACCCGACCTCCCCTCACTCCGCCCGATCCGCCCTGGCCGCTACCGACACTACAAGGGCAACGCCTACGAAGTCGTCGGCGTCGCCCGCCACAGCGAAACGCTCGAGGAACTCGTCGTCTACCGCCCCCTCTACGGCCCCGGCGAGTTGTGGGTCCGCCCGCGCGCCATGTTTGAAGGGGACGTCGAAGTCGACGGGAAACGCGTCGCGCGCTTCGAATACGTCTCGTCGAGCTAGTCTAATGCTCCGTTTACGAGACGACCCTTCGAGTTCCTCACCCCGCCTTCTTCTCCTCGCCACCAATCTTCTTGAGGATCTCCCCCGCCTGCTTTTTGTGACCGTCGTTCTTCGACACGGCCAGCACCTTCTCCAGCGTCGACTTCGCCAGGGCCTTGTTCTTGTCGGCGAACTTGTCCGCGACCTTCAGCGCCGCGGCCGCCGCCTCGTTCACCAGGGCCGCGTCGTCCAGCAGGGGGGCGATCGCCGTCAGCGCCTTCACGTCCTTGATGTCGCCCAGGCCGCCCAGCACCTGCTTCTTCTCGTCCGCCCGCTTGCACGCCGCCAGCGCCGCGCCATAAAGCTTGAGGTTCTCCTCCACCTTTCGCTTGTCGCGATTAATGCCCAGGAGCCGGATGTGCCCGCGGAGCGAGAGGATCGCCAGGTTTTCCTTCTTCTCTTCCTTGGCGAGCGCGAGCAGGTCCTTCAGCGGCGCATCGTCCGCCCAGTTCGTCAGTGCCCGCACGGCGGCCTCGTGCGTCTTCTCGTCCGTCGACTTCACCGCCTCGCGCACCGCCGCCAGCGCCGGCGCCCCACCCACCTGCCCGAGCACCGCCAAAAACGCCGCCTTTGCCTCCGGCGCCCCCGCCGACTTCATCGCCTCCACCACCGGCGTCAGCCGCGCCGCCAGATCGTCGTTCTTCCGCACCAGTGCCGCCAGCGCCTTGCCCGCGCCGTCGCGGTCGGCGTCCTCCTTCGCCCCCTCGACCAGTTTGATCACCTGCGGCACCGCCGCGTAATCGCCCAGCAACCCGATCGACCGGTACGCCTCGTTCCGCACCGTCTGCTCCGCGTCGCTCCCCGCCGCCGCGACGATCGACCCCAGCGCCGCTTTCGCGTTCCGCGCCCCCAGCGCCCGCACCGCCTCCACGCGCTCGGCCGTCGAACCCTTCGCCACAAGCGGCATCAGCCCCTTATCGATCTCGTCGCCCGGCAGGTTCTCCAACGCCATCCGCGCCATCACCTGCTCGTCCCCCTTGGCCTGCGCACTCTTGAGCAACAGCGGCAGCGCTGATGCATCACCCACCACGCCCAGGGCCCGTACCGCCTGGATCCGCAGCGCCTCGTCCGGGTCCGATGCCGCCGCCACGAACACCGGCAGGTGCTCCTTCCCGCCCTGATCCGCCAGCGCCCGGATCAGCCACGGCTTGGTCGCGGCGTCCGCGCCCTTCGTCTTCTCCGCGATTGCCGCGGCTACCAGCTTGTCCTTGTGCCGGGCCAGCACCGTCAGCGCCGCCCCGCGCGCCTCCGCGTCCTTGTCCGAAAGCAACTCGACGAACGGCCCCATCTCGCCCGCCCGCGACGTCCGCCCCAGCCCGATGATCCCCGCGTACCGGTACGGCGCGGGGCCGGTCAAATACTCCCGGTAGATCGACGCCGCCGCGTCTTTGTCCGTCGGCGTGAGCCGGTCGGCCATCAGCAGGTACGCGTCGTTCGCCGCGTGCTTGGCCGCCGCGGACCCGCTGGCCCGCGCGTCCGCCAGCGTCTTGGCCGCCCCCGCGTCACCCGTCCGCGCCAGCGCCAGCAGCGCCGGCACGCGCACCGCGTCGGGCTCGTTCGTCGCCGTCACCAGCTTTGCGAAATACGCCGCATCGCCCGGCTCGCGCCGGTACTCCAGCGCCCCCACCAGCGCGCCCTTCCACGCCGGGTCGGTCGACTTGTCGATCGCCGCCCGCAACGTGTCGCCGGCCTCCTTCGACGGATTCCCCGCCAGCGCCCGCCGCGCCGATTCGCGCACGTTCGCGTCCGCGTCGCCCAGCAACCCCGCGACCGCCTGCACGACTTCCGCGCGCCCGATGCGCTGCACGTGCCGCAGCAGCACGATTTTCAGATCCGCCGGCGCGTCGGCCGTCAGCTTCCCCGCCAGCACCTTCCCCAGCGCCGCGCGCTCGACCTCCGCCCCCGGCCGCGACGCGTGAAACGCGACGTTCTGCAGCGCAAGGTCGTCCGTCGTCACCTTGTCCAGCAGCGCCGGCATCGCCGCCGAATACGCCGCCTCGAACTCCGCCGGCGACTTGGCGGCGATCGGTTTGCCCGACTTGCCGAGCAACTGCGCCACCCACTCCGCCTGCCCGCCCGCCGGCGGCGCGTCCGCCGCGAAAACGGGCCGGCCGAACACGAGGGCGGTACCAACGATCGCGGCGGTGAGTCGGTTCATGGTTCTGGTCGTTCGCGTGAGATGTGAAGCGCGCCGCCCGAGTCTCCGCAGCCCCGGCCCGACGCGCGCCCGATAGACTACCGCAAACCCCCGCGCGCGGAAATACGACGCCATCCACCGCGCGCCCTTCCCACGCCGACTCCTCTGGAGTCGGATTCGCACCGCAGGTGCGAGCGAGCCCGTCGCGCCCTCCTTGGCGTCCCGCCCCAACCCGTTTAACATCCAACCCCTTCCGCCGTATTCACACGGCCGACACTCACATCCGACCACAACACCGCGCGCGGAGGCGCCTTCCCCCTCATGGCCGACCAGCCCACCCCCAGCAGCACCGGAATCGAATCCACGATGACCGAGGACCGGGTCTTCAACCCGCCCGCCGCCACCGTCGCCAAGGCGTGGATCAACTCGCGCGAGCAGTACGACCAGATGTACCGCCAGTCGATCACGGACCCCGAGGCCTTCTGGGGCAAGTATGCGTCCGAGCTCTCCTGGTTCGCCCGCTGGGAAATGGTCGTCGAGTGGAACCTGCCGGATGCGAAGTGGTTCGTCGGCGGCAAGACCAACGTCGCCTACAACTGCCTCGACCACCAGATCGCCCAGGGCCGCGGCGACAAAGTCGCCATCCTCTTCGAAGGCGAGCCCGAGCAGGGGGGCGTCAAGGGCAGCTACGCCGTCCGCCGCATCACCTACAACCAGCTCAAGAACGACGTCTGCCAATTCGCCAACGGCCTCAAGACGCTGGGCCTGAAGAAGGGCGACCGCGTCACGATCTACATGCCCATGATCCCCGAGGCCGCCGTCGCCATGCTCGCCTGTGCGCGGCTCGGCGTCGCCCACAGCGTGATCTTCGGCGGCTTCTCCTCCCAGGCCATCGTCGACCGCGTCGAGGACGCCGAGTCGAACGTCATCATCACCGCCGACGGCGGTTACCGCCGCGGCAGCGTCGTCCCCCTCAAGAAGAACGTCGACGAGGCCCTGACCAAGACCCAGCGCGTCAAGGCCGTCGTCGTCCTCAAGCACGCCGGCAACGACGTCACCATGGCCCCCGGCCGCGACGTCCTCTGGACCGACCTGATCGCGGGCCAATCCGCCGACTGCCCCGCCGAGCACATGGACGCCGAGGACCTCCTCTTCATCCTCTACACGTCCGGCTCCACCGGCAAACCCAAGGGCATCATCCACACGACCGGCGGGTACATGGTCGGCACGTACCTGACCACCAAGTACGTCTTCGACATGCACGATGAGGACGTCTACTGGTGCACCGCCGACGTCGGCTGGATCACCGGCCACTCCTACGTCGTCTACGGCCCGCTCGCCAACGGCGCGACCACGCTCATGTACGAGGGCGCGCCGAACTACCCGGATTTCAGCCGCTTCTGGGACATCATCGAGCGCCACAAGGTTACGCTCTTCTACACCGCCCCCACCGCGATCCGCGCCTTCATGCGCGCCGGCCGCGAACTGGTCGACAAGCACGACCTGTCGTCCCTCCGCCTCCTCGGATCCGTCGGCGAGCCGATCAATCCCGAGGCCTGGATGTGGTACCACCAGGTCATCGGCCACGCCCGCTGCCCGATCGTCGACACCTGGTGGCAGACCGAGACCGGCGCGATCATGATCACGCCCCTCGCCGGCGTCACCCCCACCAAGCCCGGCTCCGCCACCCTCCCGTTCTTCGGCATCGACGCCGCCATCGTCGACAAGGACGGCAAGGAGCTCGGCCCCAACCAGGGCGGCCTGCTCGTCGTCCGCAAGCCCTGGCCCGCCATGCTCCGCGGCATCTTCAAGGACCCCGCCCGCTTCATGACCCAGTACTGGTCCGACGTCCCCGGCTTCTACTTCACCGGCGACGGCGCACGCCGCGACCACGACGGCTACTTCTGGATCATGGGCCGCGTCGACGACGTCCTCAACGTCTCGGGCCACCGCCTGGGCACCGCCGAGATCGAGTCCGCCCTCGTCTCCCACCCCGCCGTCGCCGAGGCCGCCGTCGTCGGCATGCCCCACGAGATGAAGGGCCAGGGCGTCGCCGCGTTCGTCACCGTCAAGACCGGCATCACGCCCGACGACCAGCTCCGAAAGGAACTGATCAACGCCGTCGCCAAGGCCATCGGCGCGATCGCCAAGCCCGACCAGATCCGCTTCACGGATTCGCTCCCCAAGACCCGCAGCGGGAAAATCATGCGGCGGCTGTTGAAGGAAATCGCCGCCGGCGGCGAAGTGAAGGGCGACACGACCACGCTCGAAGACTTCAACGTCCTCGCGAAACTGCGCGCCACCGACGAGGGGTAACCTCGAAGAGCACACACATCACAATCGACGGCAGGGTCGCTTCAGCGGCCCTGTTTTCATTCGCATTTCGACCACTTCCGAGCGCCTACCCCTCCCACACCCGATCCTCCTCCCCCGAACTCAACACCGACACCGGCCCCTCCACCTCGCCCGTCGCCGGCCACGTCAACAAGGGCGACGCCACGAACACCGCCACCTGCGCGTTGACCGTCGGCGTCAGCAGCGCCAAAAACGTCTGCCCGCTCCCGTCCACCACGTCCGCCGCGATCTGACCGTTCTCGTTCACCCCGCGCCCGTCCACCACCCGCCACCCCGCCGGCAGGTCCACCACGTCGTTCAAATTCACCGCCGTGTACCGCCCGCCGCGCCGCGGCGACCACAGGTACCCGAAGCTGGTCCCGCCCGAGTTCACGCTCCGCCCCACGATCACCCCGTTGTCCGCGATGTCGTTCGCGAAACTGCTCCCGCCCGGGAGGTAGCCGAGATCCCGTACCACCGGCAGCCCGGTCAACGCGTCCAACCTCACGACCACCGCGTGCTCCGTCCCGTTCACCGGCGACACCGACCCGCCCACCGCCGCGTTCGCCTCGTTGAGGCGCTCGAGGTCCGTGTCCGGGTTGGCCGCGTCGAGCCCGCCCACGTCGTAGAACCGGTACGCCCCGCGCCGCCGCGGCACCATGAGGAACTCGCCGGTTCCGCCCGGCCCACCCGTGCCGATGATCGATCCGCCGTTGTTGAGGTCCCGGCCCGCGACCAGCGTGAACCCGGTGCCCGCCGCGAACGTGTTGAGGTCGACGATGAACGTCGCCCCGCCGCGGCGGATGCCGGCGATGAACGCGCGCTGGCCAGGACCGACCTGACCCGACCCGCCGACGACCAGCCCGGCGTCGTCCATGCCCTCGGCCGCACTGTTCAGATCCCCGGGCAACGTCCCCAGATCGAACGGCACGTACCCGGTCCCGCGCTCGAACGCCCACACCGTCGCGTGCGCCGACGCCGGGCTGACGTCCTTCGTCCCGGCGATCAGACCCGACTCGTCGATGTCCGCCAGGTTCCCCCGCCCCACCGCCGCGTTCGACGGGAACCCGGTCAGCGGGGCGAACGACACCCGCCCGCGCCGCCCGACGCTCCACACGCCGATCGCGAACGACGTGTTCTGATCCCACGTCCCGAGCACCGCTCCGGCGTCGTTCAAGTCCTTCGCCAACCCCGGGTCCAGGACGTTGACCGCGTAGTCGGCCGCGCAAAGCCGCCGCGGTTCCAGCGCCTCGACCCACTTGCTCCCGCGATGCCCAAAGCTCGACCGGACCGGATCCTCACGCGCGCGACGCGCCACCCACGTTCGCTTGGTCACTTGGATCTCCTGGGAAAGCCGGCGCGCATTCGAACGCGCCACCAACCCATCAGGGTAGTGGCCCGACTAACATCGAATCAATCAAAATATTGTGAAATCGAATGCGGGCGCAACCCGGGTTGTCGGTCACTCTTCGGTAACCGTCCCATAACCCTGCGACAAAAAACCCTGACCCTTCAGCGAGTTCTACCTTGCCCGGTTCGGCTGCGCCCCCATAATCTGACCGTAGACGCACCGACCCCCGTTCTCCGGAGGCCCGCCCATGCCCCACCTTTACAAGACCATCCTCCTTTTCGGAGCTCCCGGCTCCGGCA
>DATHXE010000126.1:0-2603 GCA_035459845.1 Tepidisphaeraceae bacterium
TGACGGTGGTTTGGCCGGTGTAGGAGTTGATGCCGTCGAGCGCCAGGCCGGTGTTCGCCGTCGTCCCGGCCACGCCGGAGATCGCGCCCGTGCCGGCGGAATTCGTCGGCCCGCTGCCCGGCTTGCCGGTCAGGAGCGAGGGCGTTTGGTAATAGCGGGTGATGGGTTGCTGTCCGCTGCCCTGACCGAGGGCGAGGCCCTCTCCCTGACCGATCGTGCCCTGGTGGCCGTTCTGATCCTGCCAGTTCAGCGTTGTGGAGGCCGACGCGGTTCCGGGCGGCGAGGCTTGGTCGCCGAGTGCGTTGCTGCCCGTCGTGGCGGCGGAAGGGTCGGATCGGGTGAGGGGGCTCGTGCCGAAGGCGTCGCGATTCCAGCGGTCGGGTTGCCCCGAGGTCGCGAGGCCGCGGACGGCTTGCCCGTTCGGGCTGGTCGTCGGGGCGGACACGGCCTGCGGGGTCGGCACGCCCACCTTGTCGTTGTGGGCCACGGGCTTGTCGGGGGCGTTGAAGACGTTCCATGCGACGGCGCCGGCGAGGGCGGCGCACGCGGCCGTCGCCAGCGCCCAGCGCGCCCAGGCGGCCCGGCGCGCGGGCAGCTTGATCGTGCGGTGCGGCGTCGCCGACGTCTGGCCCGCGGCGGTCGTGATCGCCTGGCGCTGGGCGGCGGTCAGGGCGGGGAGCACTTCGCCCAGCGCCAGGTCGGCCTTGAGCGACGCGGCGGCGCGGCGCGTCTCCTCGACGGCCTGGCGGGCGGTCTCGTCGGTCGCGAGCAGGGCCTCGATCTCGGCCAGATCGTCGGCGGTCAGGGCGTCGAGCTCGCCGAGGGCGTACGTCGTCAGGCGGGGGTCGTCGTGGGTCATGGGAGCACCGGGGAGGTCAGAAGGATGAAGGCGGAAGGATGAAGGATGAAAGCCGTCCGTGGGGAACGAGACCGTGGGCGTCCGCCCTCGGCTATCAAGTGCGACGCGTCACTGGACGACGTGCGCCCGTCCGCGGAGGGCTTTGAGCGCCGTGTGGAGGAGGAAGCCCACGTTGGAGACGGTGTGGCCCGTGGCCTGGGCGATCTCCTTGTAGGACAGGCCGTGGGCGAACTTGAGGACCACGACCTCGCGCTGATTCTCCGGGAGCTGGCGGAGCATCCGGGAGACGGCGGCGGATGCGTCGGCCTTCTCGGCGGCGGCGGCGGGGCCCTCGAGCGGGCTCTCGCGCACCTGGGCGGCTTCGTCGGTCAGCAATGTCATGCGGCGCTCCTTTCGGCGGACGTCGAGGGCCTGCCGGCGGCAGACGGTGTAGAGCCACGCGGCCAGGTGCGATTCGACCTCGGCCCGCGCGGCCTTGCAGAGCTTGAGGAACACGTCCTGGACGACGTCGCGCGGGCGGGACAGGTCGGCCTCCCCGAGCACGCGCTGGGCGTAGAGGATGAGCGGGCCCTCGTACCGGGCGACGGCGCGCGCGACCCAGTCCGATTCGTCCGCGGGCGAACCGGGCGGCCGCAGTTGGCTGGCGTCGCCGTTCGACGGCGTCATGCGCGGGCTCCTGTCCCACTTCGCCTCGGACTACGGAGGCGGGTCACTCACCCTTTTGACGCACGAGTGGGGAATCGTCTTAGAAAAAATCCGGAAGGATGGAGCACGATACGGTAAGGGAAGGGGTGAGTTAGCTGCAACGCAACGCGTTGCTGACGCGCGGTCTCGAACACGGCGTGCTCCGGTCAATGGCGCATCAGCAAGTCGGTGACCTGCAGCGGACTGCGATGACCGATCTTTCGAAACGCCTGAAACGTCGAATCCGCCCGTGCGCGTGGTATACACTCGGGCATGAGCGCGATCGCCGCAAACGGCGTTGGAACCCCAATTCAGCCGAAGACCCTGCGCGTCGGGAGCGTGAGCTTTCTCAACGCCAAGCCGCTGATCTGGGGGCTCGGGGAACAGCGAGATCTCGACCTGAGCCTGGCGGTGCCGTCGAAGCTGATCGACGGGCTGCGCGATCGGTCGCTCGACGTGGCGCTGCTCCCGGTGATCGATTACCAGCGGCTGCCGGGGCTCTGCGTGGTGCCGAGCGGCGGGATCGGGTGCGACGGGGAGACGCTGACCGTGCGGATCTTCAGCACCCGGCCGGTCGATCAGATCCGCACACTCGCCTGCGACACCGACAGCCACACCTCCGTCGCGCTCGCCCGGGTGATCTTCGCGGAGCGCTACGGGATTCGGCCGGAGTTCGTGGACTGGCACCGGGAAGGCTCGGCGAGCCCGCAGTGCGACGCCCGGCTGCTCATCGGCGACAAGGTCGTCTGCGAGGAGCCGGCCGGGTTCGAGCACCAGGTCGACCTGGGTTCGGCGTGGAAGTCGCTCACGGGCCTCCCGTTCGTGTTCGCCGTGTGGACGGCCCGGCAGGGGGTGGACCTCGGTGACCTGCCGGCCCGGCTGGAGCGGGCCAAGCGCGAGGGCCTGGGGCACGTGCGCGAGATCGTAGAGAAGCACGCCGTGGGCCGGGGCTGGCCCGCGGGGCTCGCGTGGCAGTACCTCACGGTCTACCTGAAGTTCGACGTGGGACCGCGCGAGATGGAGGCGATCCGGCTGTTCCACCACCTCGCGGCCAAACACG
>DATHXE010000127.1:0-1846 GCA_035459845.1 Tepidisphaeraceae bacterium
CCTTCAGCGAGTTCTACCTTGCCCGGTTCGGCTGCGCCCCCATAATCTGACCGTAGACGCACCGACCCCCGTTCTCCGGAGGCCCGCCCATGCCCCACCTTTACAAGACCATCCTCCTTTTCGGAGCTCCCGGCTCCGGCAAGGGGACTCAGGGCAAGATTCTCGGCGCCATCCCGGGCTTCTTCCATTCCTCCACCGGCGACATCTTCCGCTCCCTCGACCTCCAGTCCGAGGCCGGACGTACCGTTTCGGAATACGCGTCCAAGGGCCTGCTCGCGCCCGACGCGCTCACCATCAAAATCTGGAAGCAGTACATCCGCGGCATGGAACTGATCAACAGCTTCCACCCCGAGACCGAGATCGTCGTCCTCGACGGCCTCCCGCGCAGCGTCGAGCAGGCCAAACTACTCGAAGAGACCATCGACGTCCTCAAGGTCATCCACCTCCAGGCCGACCTGGCGAAGATGGTCGAGCGCCTCCGCCGCCGGGCCCTGAAGGAGAACCGCGTCGACGACGCCAACGAGTCCGTCATCCAGCGCCGCTTCGACGTCTACCAGCGCGAGACCAAGCCGGTCCTCGATTACTACGCCGGCGACCGCATCGTCAACATCAACGCCGCCCAGTCCCAGGTCCGCGTGCTGAGCGAGATCATTCGCGTGCTCGTCCCCCTCAAGGAACAGCACGACCACTCCCACGACGCCGCCACCGGCCTCCCGCACTCCGACGCCCCCGCACTCGCCGCCGTCTCCGGGTAGAGTGGCCATCGCCCACCGTTTCGCTCGCGCGCGCGCCTGCCTCACCCGCCTTCCGTAATCGCCCGGTGATACCGCCGCATCAGCCCGGCGCGCGAGATCATCCCGATCACCCGGTCGGGCGCGCCCGGCAACGTCACCGGCAACCGCGGGAGGTCCGTCGCCGTCAGCAGGTCCAGCACCGAGGCCAGGTCGTCCGACGTCGATACGGTCGGCACGTCCGCCCGCGTCAAATCCCCGGCGACCAGCAGTGGCGCCGCATCCCGCTCCCACACCGCCGTCTGAAGGTCCCGCCCCGTGATCAATCCGGCGTACGTCCGACCGTCCGCCTCCGTCACCACCACCTCCGCCGTCCCGTCCCGCGCCGCCGCGACGGTCCCGAGCACGCCGGCCAGCGGGTCCGTCAACCGCACGGCCCGCGCCGGCTCCAGGTCCACCTGCTCGACGGTCAGGCGGTGCAGCAGCGTCGCCGCCGCCTGCCCGACGCGCACGCCCCGCGCCCGCAGCGCCATCGTGTAGATCGAGTCGCGGAACATCAGCCGCGCCGCCCCGGTCGCCGTGATCGTCGCCAGCATCGCCGGGAGCATCACCTTGTCGTCCCGCGTCACGTCGAACAGGATCAGGATCGCCGCCAGCGGCGCGTGCACGACCGCCCCGAGCACCGCGCCCATCCCGACCAGCGCCAGCATCTCCGGCTGGACGCCCGCGCCCCACCCGGTCGCCCGCGCCACCAGGCCCGCCGCCGCCCCGGTCGCCGCCCCCAGGAAGAGCGACGGCGCGATGATCCCGCCCGACCCGCCCGACCCCAGCGTCAGGCACGTCCCCACCACCTTCAGCCCGACCAGCACCACCGCCAGCGCGAGCGCCGGCCCGACCGGCCCCCCATAAAAATCGGCGTCCAGCATCGCCCGGATCGCCCCGTACCCGTCCCCGAAGAACGCCGGCATCGCGTACTGCCCCGGCGGGATCGGCTTGGGCGACCCCAGCATCCCCCACCCGACCGCCACCACGTACACGACGCCCGTCAGCCCCAGCGCCGCCCCGCCCACCGCCGGCCGGAGCGGCCGCGGCAGCCGCGACCGCGCGAACCACCC